>NZ_JXLC01000070.1:0-388 GCF_001886225.1 Enterococcus silesiacus
CAGGCATTCTAACCAGCTGAACTACCAAACCAAGGTAAATGTATTGCATCACTACGCTTTTAAATGGAACTATAAAAGCAATTGCGGGGGCAGGATTTGAACCTACGACCTTCGGGTTATGAGCCCGACGAGCTACCTGACTGCTCCACCCCGCGATAATATATAGTCTTTACTGACTATAAGAAAGGTGATAACTTTTGGTGATTCCTAGTAAGGTTACTTTTCTCACTACGTTCGCCAAGTATTGATAAGCATCAGTGCTAAAGCACTGTGGTTGTCAACAAAGGAGGATAAGGGATTCGAACCCTTGCACGGTTTTACCCGCCTGACGGTTTTCAAGACCGTTCCCTTCAGCCGGACTTGGGTAATCCTCCGGAATAATTATTAA
>NZ_JXLC01000071.1:0-384 GCF_001886225.1 Enterococcus silesiacus
GACTTGGGTAATCCTCCGGAATAATTATTAATCGTCACTACAATGGACCTTGTAGGACTCGAACCTACGACCGGACGGTTATGAGCCGTCTGCTCTAACCAACTGAGCTAAAGGTCCTTGGCTCTTAAAAAAACAATCGCGGCGAAGGGGATCGAACCCCCGACCTCCCGGGTATGAACCGGACGCTCTAGCCAGCTGAGCTACACCGCGATAATAATAAAGTACTAATGGAGCCTAGCGGGATCGAACCGCTGACCTCCTGCGTGCAAAGCAGGCGCTCTCCCAGCTGAGCTAAGGCCCCTTAAAATAAATCGGGAAGACAGGATTCGAACCTGCGACCCCTTGGTCCCAAACCAAGTGCTCTACCAAGCTGAGCTACTTCCC
>NZ_JXLC01000072.1:0-332 GCF_001886225.1 Enterococcus silesiacus
GTCAGTACTTTTGCGTCATGCTTACGCCAATTTATTGCTAACCAGCCAATCATTCCAACAGTAAATATAGGCAGTAACCAATTGATATAAAACAAGGGTTGCATCGAAGATATAACTATGACAGGATCTGATACAAATTTTAGTATCATGAAGGTAGCTGTCATCATGACAAGCAATCCAACTGCTGAAAAGGCAGCTAGTAAGGTATGGTTTCTTGACCAGCCATTCGTCTTCTTTTTGCGTTTTTGTTGGATAAATTTAATCAATAGATAAATCAGTGACCCTAAGAAACCTACAAATGAAACGCCAAAAGCAATAAAGTTAAATAGTTG
>NZ_JXLC01000008.1:0-144379 GCF_001886225.1 Enterococcus silesiacus
ATTTCCACCAACACAATATATTATAGAACCAGAAGTTATTCTATTTTAAACGTTGATTATGCCTAGTAAAAAAAAGAAAGTGATGCAAAACTGGAAATCAGTTTTGTATCACTTTCTTCATTTTATTGATCTGTTAGTGTATTTGTTTGAGCAACTGTTTTAAACCAATGACCCGATTTTTTGATTGTCTTGATTTGCGTATGGATATTGGTAGAGATAAAGCCATAGCGGTTCTTATAGGCATTCGCCCAAGACCAACAATCGATTGGTGTCCACAAATGGTAGCCAAAACAATTCGAGCCTTCTTCGATCCCTTGATGGACCCACTCTAAATGTTCCCGAATAAAACCAATCCGATAGTCGTCTTCAACAACACCTGCATCATTCATAAATCGCTCCTCGCCTGAAATTCCCATCCCATTTTCAGAAACAAACCATGGAATATTATTATAATTGTCACGAATATTGATGGCAATATCGTACAATGCTTTGGGATAAATTTCCCAACCACGATCAATATTCATTCGGCGACCTGGCATATTGTATTCATCAAAATAACGATTCGGTAGCCATGCACCAACACTATTTGGCGCTACATCTGGTGCTTTCACACGATTTGGATGATAGAAATTAACACCTAGAACATCGATCGTATTTTCTTTGATCAAGGCTAATTCTTCTAGCGTGCTTTCCCAAAGAACTCCGTCTTTGATAAATAAATCGACTAACTCTTGTGGAAATTCTCCGTGGACTGCTGTATCTAAAAACATCCGATTGTTAAATAACTCAGCAATATTCGCCGCAGCTAAGTCTTCGGGGGAATCAGAAGCAGGGTAGGTTGGCGTTAGATTTAAAATAATCCCGATTCTTCCACCTTCATTTTGCAGACCCATTTTTCTGAAAGCTTGGATTGCTTTTGCCGAAGCTAGGTTTAAGTTGTAAGCTACTTGCACTGCTTTTTTACCGTCCACGATTTTGGGATAATGGAATTGGTGTAAGTACTCACCTTCGACGACAACAATCGGTTCATTGTGGGTAAACCAATCTTTCACTCGATCACCAAATAATTCAAAGCATTTTTCTGCAAATTTCACGTATAAATCCACAACATGCTTCGATTCCCAGCCGCCATACTTATGGAATAACTCCACAGGTAAGTCAAAATGATGCAAGTTCATTACAGGTCGAATTCCGGCTGCAATAAACTCATCAATCACTGCATTGTAAAAACGAACCGCATCTTCATTGACCGTTCCAGTTTCAAAATCATCGATCAAACGTGTCCATTGAATAGAAGTCCGTACACTATTCAACCCAACTTCCTTCATCAAGGCAATATCCTCTTTAAAACTATTATAAAAATTCGACGTTACATCTGGCCCTACTTGATCATAAAAATCTGTTGGTTCGATTTCATACCAATAATCGAACATATTTGCATGTTTTTTATTAAAACGTCCTTCACTTTGCGGACCTGATGTCGCAGCGCCCCACCAAAAGTCTTCTTTAAATATTCTTTGCATGACTGTCCCTACTTTCATCGACTTGTTTTTCAATTATCGTATTCACCAATATTATAAAGCTAATACCTCTAAATGTCTATACTTTTAATATATAAGGTATGCAAAAAAATAAAGTGGCTAGGACATAACTCTGCGAGTCACATCCTAGCCACATAAAATCCGGATAAACGGTGGGAGCAGGAGCAACTCTTTCGGAAATAAGTTGAACACTCCTGTCCCAACCTCTTCACATTCTCCCCCTAATAAACGGCGGAAGTAGAAGCAAACCGACTATATAGTCAACTGCTTATGCTCATTATAATAACTTTTATATGCTAAATAAGTCGCAATAACCGAACCAATACTTGTTGCGGAAAGCAACATAAAGGTCACCATAATTTGATATTTTATAGCATGTACTGGATCGACTCCAGCAAAAATCAAACCTGACATCATTCCAGGTAGACTGACAATCCCAACTGTTTTAGCAGAATCGATCGTTGGTGCCATCCCTGTTCGGATGCTTGCTCTAACAATTGATCGTGAAGCTAGCTTGATATCCGCTCCTAAAGCTAGTTTTTCAAGAACGGCTTGGCGTTGATCATGAAACAAGCTGTCCATATTTCTATAACATAATCCAATTGCAATCATCGAATTACTTGCGATCATTCCACTGATTGGAATAATCTGAGAAGGGATAAAACGAATCGCACCTGATAAAACCAATATAGCAATCGTCACCCCTGTACTACAAGAGATTGCCAAGAATGAAATCCAAAAGCCGTTCTTCAGATGATTACTACGTTTTCCAGCATTCAGCGCTGCATTGATAATAATGATTCCAGCCATTACCAACGTTAAAATCTTATTGTCAATTTGGAATACATATTTAAGAAGATAACCAACTAAAACGAGTTGAATAATCGCTCGACAAACACTAATCATGATATCTTTAGTAAAGCCCAATTTCTCCTTATAACTGATCAATAGCGCCACCACGACCAACATTCCAGCAAATAAAAGTGATAGATCATTGACTGCTAAATTCATTAGGCTTCCTCCAATCTGCCAGCTACAATTTTTTTGACAATCGCTGATTGGGCAATTTCTTGTGCATCATGAGTCACTCGGATCAATGTAATGCCTTTCTCTTGATTCAATTGCAACAGCCATTGATTGACGATTGCTTTGCTTTCTTCATCCAATCCTGCCGTTACCTCGTCTAAAAGCAGGACTTCTGGTAAAAATATCACATTACGAATCAATGCCACCCGCTGTTTTTCTCCACCCGATAATTCGGTGATTTTTTTATCGAGATAGCTTTTAGGAAGTTTTACTTCCTTTAATAACTCTAGTATGTGACTCTTTTGAAAATCTTTTTTGCGAACCTCATAAGGAAACATAAAATTGTCTCGTACGGTTTCACCAAATAAGGATGGTTGCTGAAAACAGTATGACACTTTCATACGGTAATTTTCTGGTGCAAGCGCCATGATATCCTGATCATTCAGGAGAACTTTTCCTTTAGTTGGTGTCAATAAAGAAGCTAGTAACTTAAGTAAGGTGCTTTTCCCACTGCCAGAGGGTCCGGTAATAGTGGTGTGGCTTCCTTTGTCAAAAGAGATTGTAATATCGCTTAGAATCGTTTGCTCTTCTATTTGAAAAGATATATGTTCAGTTTTTAACAAGCTTATTCATTCCTTTATTTGTGGATTTTTGAAAGGTCCAATAACTTCTTATTTTTTAATATACTTTTTTCTATTTGAAGTTCTTTCTGACTACCTTGCCATAACGATAATTCAACTAAAATTTTTTCAGGATACTTTTTACTTATATCCCTTAGAGCGTTGCCACATGATTTTCTAACATATTCACTGTCATCATTTCTAAGTGATGATAATAAATGAATGGCACTATCAGGATTATCTTTAAAATAAGGGCGATTCGTCCAAATTCTCAACCCCTCTGAGACGGCTCTTCTAGTATTATAATGGTCAAAGTTTAACCATTCTTTGATCGTCTCCAGCGCTTCTTCATAGCCAATTTCTTTACAAAAATTATCGAATGCCATCCCTACTATTTCTTGTACTCGCCAATTGTCATCTTTTGAAACATTATTTTTCAAAAAGTTTAGCACATCACTATTTTTGGCTGCGAGCTTTCCAAACAGAAAAACAGCGAACATTCTTATTTGATAGATCTCAGACAAATATAACTTAAATGCTACATCCTCTAATTCCTTTTCCGTCAGCTTCTTTTCAAGTGAATCAGCTAAACGTTCCATTGGTTTAAACCCATTAGGAATTTTTGCAATTTCATTCAGCTCTTCTTCTAAATTCAATTTATGCTCCTTTCACTTCTCTAATCCTTTTCAAAAGCATCCTAGTATTATTTGGAACAATTCTTGCACTGAATATTAATCAAACTGAGAGAGGCTTCCTAAGTATCCTCTATAATTATTATTCACACCAGACGTTTTGGCGATGCTATTCATTTTATTGATCACTTGATTTTGTTCTTCGGTAAATGTCAGTTTTTCAGTCAGATTTTTGAAATAGATATAATTAACTAGCCTAGACATCAAAAAATCTTCATTTACATCTTTATCCAATTTTTTGTAAACCTTCAACAAAACTTCTTTTAACTCCAAATAACTTTCTCCCTGTTCATTTCCTAAGCTATTGTACAATTCATGAACTAATTTCTTAGATTCTTTATTCATTATAACCCTCCTAATTTAAAAGCGAAGCGGACTGACTTGCTCAACTCTTTTTTCCCGAAGAGCCAGTCCGTAAAGCTGGATAACTTTATTATTTTTTAGAAAGTTATTTCCTAAAAAAATTCTTTTCTTTTAGATATTTAAGATTGGTCATTTGCCACTTAGAAGTCAGCACGACTTGAGGCGTCTTTACTACCACTTTTGCATCATTGTATTTAAAAATGATTTTTGTCTGCATTAGTCCGTTTTTATATTCAAACTCTGTAATATCTTTATGTTCCAAATAGGAAATATTTTCTGTAAAATCGCCTGACAAACTTAGACCCACAAGAATAATTTCTCCCTCAGTAAAAAACACAAGTAAGTTCTTCATATCTGCTACAGCACCAGCTTGAAATACCATATACTTCCAAAACTTCGGCTCAACATAACCAAAAATAAAATTCTTATCATCAATCAATATTATATCCGTCTCTTTTACAAACGCCATAATATTGTCTAATTTCATTGCTTGATTCATTCTTTCTCCTCCTATTGGCTACACTTTTTCTTTTTTGAGTATCTGTTTAACGTTTTTGATCCACTATTTAACCTTTGCTGCTCCTTTTTTGAAAATGACCTTCCCTATTCCATTCATAACTATCAACAAGAAAATGCTTTAGTTCTGCGAATGATACCTTACTGAATGATTTATTCGGTAACTTCCCCCATATCAACGATTTATCCATAATTTGATTTTCTTCTATCTTACTTATTTCAAAATCGGGACAAACGCTTAGCCATTCAATAATCTTCTTTTCATTATCCATCGCTTAGTCCCCTTTCCGTTTCTTTTTAAGAATTATTATCTATTTTTTAAAAATTTTCTTGCTCTTTATTTTATATCGAGATACAGTAAGACTATCGAAGCTTCGAAATATGACGTCATAGTAACTAAACAATGAATGGAGACTTATTTATGAACTATACTATTAAAAATATTCCCACTCAACAATTTGCTTATATGCGCCGTACTGGGGCTTATGGTAATGAAAATTACAGGTTGATGGCAACCTTCAAAGAGTGGGCACAAAATGAACAGTTATTTGAAAAGAACACTGTTCTTTATGGTGTTGCTAGAGATAATCCTAAAACCACTTTACCAGATAAATGTAGGTATGATGTTGGTATTCCTATCCTATCAACCTTTTCTGACTCTACACATGTAAATATCGGCTCTTTGTTTTCTGGTGGTAAGTATGCACTATTTCAAATTGAGCACACTGCTGAAGGAGTTAAACAGTTTTGGATGACTTTTGAAAAAGAAATCCAACAACAAAATATCACTTACAATACAGCAAAATCAATTCTAGAAAGATATGATACGAATTTAATAGAAAATGGATACTGTGAAATGTGTGTTCCTATAGATTAATATAACAAAAGTACACAACGTTTAGGAGATGGATTTCTTTATTTTATTCCTCTCCTAAATCTGTAATTTTTTGAAAAATCGTCAGTCAGCATTTTTCAAAAAAGACAAGTTATTAACATATCACGTTCTTATTTTACTTTTGATTCTTTTAAGATCAGTATAAAATTTTTATTATTTCTGATACTTACCTTTAAGATATACAGTTGTACCAAAGAAAAGAATTGCTATACCTAAATAATTTTCTAATTTTAATAATAGAAGAAAAACAATAAGAGCTACAATTAGAAACCACGGGTGTTTCATCATTACTAAATAAGTTATCCTTTCTTGTCTGTTCTGATTCGCAGGCTGTATATTCAATTTCCCCAATATGGATTATGGAATCCAATTAAATAATGCAGCGTTAAAAAAATAAACCAAGTCATAATTAGAGTTATTATGACAGTTCTAAAGATTTTATTTCCTCCTTTTATAAATAAACACATAAATATGATGATGTAAGGTACGCTATAATTTAAAAATATATCACTAAAAGAAATATCATATTTTTTATTAACCCAAAAACTTATAGGAACTACATTGATTAATACTAAATAGAAAACTACTTTTGATTTAGTAATCATTAAATCACTATTTTTCATATCTCATACACCTTCTTTTCGGGACTGATACTTTTGAGAATCGGTTGTTTGGAACGGTCTACTCTTACCAGATGCCCCCGTCTCGATATCTCTTTGATTATAGTGTACACTCACCTTTAACTAAAGTATACAGAGGTTCACGAATCAACCATATCGGTTAATCAAAAAAAAGAACCCCGATTTAACGGCGGTTCAATTTAGTGAACGTCATAATCCCTTATATACCTTCTCTGTGACAATGAAGCAAAATAAAAAAATTAGGGTCTTAACCTCTCTCCATCTTCCCAAGAAACAATTAATCGATTCAATCTTCTTAACCTAGTTTCTTCTTTTTTAGCACTCATTACCCACCAAATAGAATCTCTTTTGTAAGACGGCGAGAGCTGATTAAAAAATTTCCAAGCACTTGGATTTTTTCTAATTTCATCCTCGTATTCTTTCGTTAGAGTAGCGTTCCTATGGCCTAAAGAATAACCTGTTTGATCCTTTCTTTGATTGAAAACAGCCAATCCCTCAGGTCTCATTTGATTGAGCGCTATCAGTTTGTACACCTTTTGCACATTGACTTTACTCCAGAGACTATTAGGCTTACGTGGCGTAAAACGAATTTTATAGCGATCTTCATCAACTGTTTTTCGTATCCCATCAACCCAACCAAACGACAATGCGCAATCTACTGATTCGGACCAAGTGAGACTTGCTTTATTTGTCTTTTTCTTAAAAAAAACTACCCAAAGTTCGCTAGCCGTTTGGTGATGCATAGCCAACCAATCAATAAATTCTGTTTGATTCCTAAAAAATAGGGCTTCACTCATTTACCTAGCCATTCTAAAATCATTTGATTGAGCTCAGCAGGTCTTTCTTCTTGAATCCAATGACCCGCGTCTAAACTTTTAATGTCTATATTTGGTACAAAGTCTTTGATGTTTGGAAGTGGTGGAATAATATCTTTTTCACCATAAACCATTAATGTTGGCTGATGAAGAATAGGTGATACATCCGCTAATAAATGCCAATTACGATTTAAATTTCGGTACCAATTGATGCTTGGAGTGAAACCTGTCTTATTGAAGCCTGTGATATAAACAGATAGATCTTCATCACTCATAACAGGTTCACCTAAGGGCTTGCTTGCTTTAGCCAGATTAATCATTTCCATCCCTTCCGCAGGACCTTGGGCTGGCGTGTTTTTCCGATATAAATTCTGAAGAAATTGGGATGTATTTTCGTCTAAAATAGCATCTGCAACACCTGGTTGTTTGTTAAAATGAACAAAATAGTAATCATCTCCAAAAAATTCTTCCATGAAATCAATCCAAGGTTTCTCTCCACGAACTTGGTAGGGCAAGCATAAGTTAATCATTTTCCGAACACGTTCTGGATGTAGCAAAGCCATGCTCCAAACAACGCTTGCGCCCCAATCATGTCCCATAAAAATAGCATCTTTGTACCCATAGTGATCCAACAACGCTACAAGATCTCCCGTTAAATGTTCAATATCATATTTTGTAACTTCTTTTGGACAAGAAGATTCTCCATATCCGCGTTGATTAGGAATGATTACGTGATAACCTGCTTCTACAAGAGGCGTCACTTGATGCCTCCAAGAATAGGCGTGCTCAGGCCAGCCGTGGCAGAGAACGATAGGTCGCCCCCCATTTTTTTGTCCCGCTTCAAAAACCTCTAGCTCCACACCGTTAACTGAGATAAGTGTTGGTGTTGGAAATTCATAATTGTTTGTCATTTAACATCCTCCTAAATATAAAAGCGTAGCAGACTCGTTCAGTTCTGAAAGAAAAATAGGAAAATCTGAGGGTGACGTTTTTTGTCACAATCAGAATTTATCTTTTTTCTGAAGACTTAGCCTGCGAAGCTAGATAATGAAAATAAAACTGTCTTACAAAAACAATAGTATCATGAAGGTTTGACAACAGTCTGTCAGGTTTGAGAAACTCGTTTAATGATATTTTTCAGCCATCAATTTAAGTTTGGAGGCAATCTCTTGACGCATTTCTTCTGGCGCTAAGATCTCTATATGCTCTCCAAAACTAAATATGAGTGAGAACAACCATTCTTTTTCGGGGAATGTCGCTGTAACAAGAAGTTCACCTGTTTCTAACACCTCAATATCTTCTTTATTAAAAACATCCTCTACCCGAGACTTCATTTGAGGGGAAATTTTTAAGACAATTGTTGTCATTCTTGTTTGCTCATTTAATAATGCCGTAATTTCGTGATAGGATTTTTCTCGACGTTCAAATGATTGATTCTCAATGTGATAATCACTGATACGGGAAACTCTAAAGGTTCTGAAATCTTCTTTTAAAAGACAATAAGCAAATAAATACCAAGTATAATTTTTAAATACGAGCGACATAGGTTCAACTTGTCTTTTGCTGACGATATTATCATAATTTCTATAACCAATAGTCAGTAAATTAGTCTGCGCAATAGCTTTTCTTATCGTCTTAACCAATGCTTTTTGATTTGGTGAGTCGCCATAAGGATGTAAATCAATGATGATTTGTTCCATATGTAGCTTTAGATAATCTGTCTGATTTTTAGGAATGATATTTTCTAGTTTTTCTATGGATGATTCTAGCTCAATGTCGTCAACTGTGACATTAATATCTTTTAGAACAGAAAGCAGGGAGGATAGGTTATTAAGAGTCAGGACTTGATGATTTAATTTATAACTCTCATAAATGCTGAACCCACCATTGTTCCCAGAATGGGAAATAATGGGAATGCCAGCCAGATTGATTGTTTCAATATCTCGGTAAATAGTCCGGACCGACACTTCAAATTTCTCAGCCAATTCATTTGCTGTTACACGATTTCTATTAAGTAACATCACAATGATTGTTAGCATACGCTCTATTTTCATCTTGTTCTCCTTAAAAATATTTTTCTTTATTATGTAGTAAGTGCAATTAAACAAATGTTTTATATTAGAGTTGTTAGGAGCTGTCCTGATTGTTTAAATAATTTTTTTGGAACAAATTAACCAAAAAAATAGCCATTTCAGCTTGAGTAGATTGCTTCAATAGACCCGTGTTTAAACTATTGTTATAGTAACAACAGCGCTACTCCTATCGTTCCTCCAGTAATTATGAAGCTCAGTAGGATTAATATAACACTTTTAAAGCTGCTGTTGCAAAATTTTTTCAATAGGAACGATTGAAGAAGTATTACCTATTCTTTTACGGACCATCGATATTCTTTTTCGATCAAATCAAACTTATCTATTTGCTCTTTCGTTGCAGAAATATAGCTAAAATCATTTTTTTCAATTAAGTAGGGACTACAAAATATTTGATCGGTAGATTCTTTCAAGAAAATAGAAACAAGTCCACCAACAGCGAACATATCATCCCAATGCGGCACTATTTTATAAACATTCCCATTTTTATAAAGATAATCTCCTAATTTATGATTTTGTCGCATTCTCTTACACCACCTCTATTGATCTTTTTAGGTTCATAGTTTTTTTTAGTTTAGTCAGGAGCTAAAACTTAAAATCCATCCGCTTCTAACATTTTTTTCTTAGCCTTCTTTTTAATCAAATAAAAAATACTCAAAAATACCAAATAACATACTGGCACTATTAACCAGGACATATATATAAATAATCCAAATCCCATCTTAAATCCCTCATTCGATTTAGCAAACAGAAATGAATAAATACAACTCCAATCTACTACAAAATTAATCAATCCAGCTATGATTCCCGTTAAGTATAAGCTCAGTCCAAAAGTTAACTTCCAACTTAGCCTATTAGTTAAATAGTATATTAAAAAGTGCGTTACTCCTATTTTTACAAAAACAAAAACTGGCATTAGCAAAAAAATCATATTAAAGCCTCCTTCAATACTGAGCCTTTTTGGGAAATCACGAACTTTATTCGTCTCGGTATTTCGCATATCTACAGTAAAATTCGAATAATTTTCAGATTCAGGCCCTTTCACTGTTCGGATTCATCATTTTTATGACTTTCTTTCTTTGATTTCTTCTTACTGTCAAAAACCCCTGTAGCTCCCATTGCCACTCCTATAGCTATTCCTAAGGCTAAGTTATCAAAAATTATACCAAATGCTACACCCAAACACATACCAATAGCTATAGAATCACTCTTTTCTTTTTTCATTGTTTTCTCCTTTCTGATTGTAAAAAATCTAATTAATAAATTCTGGATTTGTAATTACCCATTCTTTTTGGAAAACGCATATTTTTTTAAGCTGCTTTATTCAAATTTTTAAAGTCATTAGTAGTTATAGAATAAGCATCCGCTTCTAGATATTCTCTGAATTATTTGTCCTTTAACTCGAATGAAAGCATGAAATTGTTAATACTCCCATTTCTATTTACTGATACAAACGAAAGTAGCTGAGAGCCATTTCACTATAACAGCCTACACTTTCATAATCTATTTCATATTCTGATTCTTTTTAGGAATATCAGATATATAATCATATATATCTGTCTTGTCAAGTCCCGCCATACGTGCAAAATCATCAATTTCATCCCTTACATTTTGCGCCTTACAAGACTCATCTCCCAATTTCCCTGTTCCTTCACCAGCAATATATTGTTCTGTGGTAGTTAAATCTCCCCACTTTTTTTGCCCTTTTTCATCGCCGATATTGTATACTTGTTGCATTTTTTCTTTAATCGTTATATTTAATTGTTCAATATACATACCACTTATTCCATTTTCATTTAATTCAGCTAATCTTTTTTTTGAATCTTCTATTCTTATTTTACTTCGGTCATTACGTCCATATATTAAATAATCGTAATAATATTGTTCAGTTTCTTGTTCTGCTTTCTTATTTTCAGCTTTTCTATATACTATACTACCTATCGAACCTAACACAAATAATGATAGAAAAACTGTAACTACTACTGTCCGACTGGTCACTTTCATTTCACTTCTCCTTAATTATTGCTCATTACTAGAACTACCTTCAGTATTTCGTAAATAACTATTTCAGAAAATAATTTTTCAACTTATTTAACCAGTTTATTTGCACTGTCTTATTTTCCTGATAGTCTTCATATTTTTCTTCCCACTCTTTAAGCGATGGGTAATAAATAAAAGTAACCATAGGAATTCTTTTCACCTTACTATTTATCGAACAACGAGTCATATTACATTCATGAAAATTGTTTTCTTTTGTTTTCCAAGCGATCCTATCTTTTCCATCGAATCTTAGAACCCAAACGACATTATTTCCTTGAATATGAGGAAAATAATTTTTTTCTATTAACTCTAAAAAGAGTTCTAGAAATGTAGTATGTTCACTTATTTTATGTGTGCTTTTATGACTTGTAACATCATCCCCCATACATACACTCTGTCTATCAATTTTAATTTCCATATTGGCTCCTTATTTTATTTATCCTTTTTGGTAATAATTTCACTTTGTTTTTAGATTGTCCCTAGCATTAGAAAACTGATTTGTTATTTCGTCAAATTCACTTCGTATCCCTAGAGTTTGGGCTGTATAAGGAGGAGAATCTCCCCAAGAACCCATCCCACCAAATATTTGAGTTTTTGCTATTACTTGTTTCGCTTTGTCTTGATCATTTAAATCTGAATCCAAAATTTCCAATGCATTCTCAAACATTTTTGTAAAGCCCGGATAGTCTAGCCTTTTGGATAGATACTTGATTTTTAATAATGGCAATCTAAAATCGGTCAACGCTTTTTTTAATTTTTTACTTTCCTTTTCTCTTTGAATTTTTCCAAACAAAAACAACCACACAAATCCTTCACTCCTTCTTATCCTTTTTGGCATAATTTACTATTAATAATGTTCAAAATAGTTTTTAAACGAAGAAAATGTTCCTCCATTAATTTTTATTTCATAAAGTTTACCCCATATCTCTACTTTTTCAATATCCGCATTATTAACAATCCGGTCTATTTCAATATCGGGGTGATTCTTTTTTAAATAGAAAGTAGCTACACCTCTTTTTCTATCTGAAAGATCTTGTACTTCTAATTCTGATAAGTCCATATATGAAGAATCATGATTGATATTTGCTATAAATGAAAACCCTAATTTTAATTTAGGTAGATCGTCTTTATTTACTATGCAAAAATCAACTGTCGGAAATGGCATTCCAGTTTCTTCAAATTTGTACGTATATCCTTATTTTTCCATGTTTCTGGAAGCCTTCACATTTTAACTGTACATTTCATTATTTTCCATTCTTTCCTCCTTCTGTGCTAATCCTTTTTGAATGAAGATTTTTCAAAATCTTTTCTTAAAATTCCAGCCGTATTCTCCTGATAAGCATATTCCATAAGTGAATAATATAAATCGGTATTTTTTTCATTACTATCTAAATTGTCTAAACATTTTATTGCAAAGTTCTGAATGTCCTTTGTAGTAATACCTATTTTATCCATCAACATTTCATTTAAAAATGACAAACCCATCACTTGAATTTCTAACTCTCGAATTCTATCTTCCAAAATTTGTTTCCTCCAATTTTCATCCTTTTTGGGAAACTCTACAATTCAGATATCCCAATCAATTCTATTAAACGCTATTTGAAAGCGAGCGAACTCACTCAATAATTCATACTGTTCTTTTTCACTTAGCTTATTGAATGCATTTATAACTTTTTTTGGTTTCAATTCTTCTGAAATAATTTCACACAATTCAGATATTGCAAAGAAAGGTTGTTTATCAAAATGTAGTGACGTTTCAAATAAATAGTCATGAACTACAACTTGATTCTTGTTTAGATCTATCCATTTTTTTTCGGTACTGTCTAGTAAGCTATATGCCAGTTTTTCTAAAACTTCATATTGTTCTTTTATAGACAAATTTCTGTAAGCATTATTAATAAGTTTGTTTCCAAACCCTATAATAATATTGTAATGAAAATTATTGAGTATAAAGTAAATAGAATACTCTCTGTTTTCTAAGACCGATTCTCGTAAATAATCAACCACAATTGACTGATTTTTGTTTAAGGATTCGTTTTCCATTCTGACTCCTCCTACTGATCCTTTTTGGGACACTATAAACTGAACTTATAAGTCAAATAACTAACAAGAATGCATAACCCATATAAACTACCGACTATAAGAACAGGGTAAAGAATATCTTTTATTCTAATTTCCCCCGACTTAATGGCATTGTAACCTATAACAATTAATTGAACTAAGTATGCTAACATCGATATTAAGTTTAAAAAGTTCCATCTAATATTAAACCCCATACTTAAAATCAAACTGAGAACATTTACAATCCACCCAAAAAAGAAATATTTATATTTTAGTAATTTACTTATAAACTTTTCCATAAAAACATCCTCTCCTAACTAATTGATCCATCCTTTTTAGGAACTCAATTTTGTTATCACTATAAACTGTAAATGTTGTTTCACACTCTTTACAATACTGTTTCCCTTAAACATTTAATAAGTCTTCAGTTTCCATTCTATTTACCTTCTTTTTGATCATTTTTGGATCTCACGCATGTAGCTATCGATCTTTTTTGAGAATCCCAAAAATTACTTTCATATAAACTTAACCTAAAACAGAATGATTCTAAATTGAAACTTCTAGACAAAAAACAAGTTCATTTTCTAGTACCTCTCCAGTTTTAAAAAAGTTGAACGATTCATATAAGGAAATAGCCTTTTTATTTTCAGATCCAGTACTGAGAAAAATCTTTTGACAATTAAAGCAATCAACCATTTCAGATATAATAAGAGGAATGACTTTCTTACCGATTCCTTTACCTTGATAACGATAATCAACCATAAGACGACAGAGTTCATAGCGTTCATTTTCTTTGTCGAACCCATACATCGTAAAACCAACAGATTCTCCATCATATATAATACCTTTAGTAATCCAACTTTCTTCAAAATAAGACTGTACGAGAGAATATGCATTTGAGGATACAAAGTTTGCTCCTACATCTCCTGGGTACATGGAACAAAATATATCCCAATTTTTTTTATCAATATTTACTAATTTTAGTGAAGACAAATTTGACACATCCTTTTTATGAATTTAGTTTATCATCCTTTTTAAGAACTAAGTTAATTTCACTATTTTTTGAAGTATGTTCGAAAAAATCAGATAGTCTTTCTTATCATATATCTTTATTTTATAGTGGTCTTTTGAATTCTTATCTGTAGTACTAATACAATAATAAGGTTCCGACTTATTGGTCAAAGAACGATAAGTATTAGGGTCTTCATATCCATTAAGTTTGAATATTGTATTATTTATCTTCATTTCTTTAATGGTCATTCCAAAACACTTAATTGTAATGATTCCTTCTTTGAGTATGATTTGACTGGATAGTTGCCACCAAATAAGAATCATTAAAAAATTGGCAAGCAGAATAAATAAAACGATTGCCTCAAAATTCAACAGTTCATTTCTGTATACAAAGAAAAATCCTCCTACTAAAATCACTAAAGTAAAAATTGCTTTCACATACCTATAAAATCCATACTTAAATATTTTTATCATGTTTTCCCCCTTCAGTTATTGATCTATTTTTTTGTTAATAAACCTACCAATCCTTTTTGACGTTTAATTCGGCATTTTCAGTTCGGACATTGTCCTGGCGTGATCAATTGTTCGCTTCTTAATGTATTTTACTTGGTGGATATCACACTTCAACTGGACAAAATAAGTCGTTTTCCCGAACGATCCTTATTAAGAATTTCAATTTATTTTACATTTAGCTAACCAAAATTTATTATACTGATACAAACTTACTTATATCAAAGGTTTGAATAAGTTAATGAGAATTATTGTAAGTCAGTTTGTAAGCTTATTTTGTTAGCTAATTTCACAAAAAAGTGCTATAATAACAATGAAAAGAGAGATATGCGCTAACATACCTCTCTTATGTAGAACCGTTTAAGACGGTAGCATTGGTTAATTAATCATTAGAAATGATCGCTAACTTGCCAAAGTTAATGAGCGGTCATTTCTTTTTGTCGTTTTTTAGCAAGTCCACAATCAATTTAATCAAAGTAATGGTAAACATACCAAAACTTAGAATCAACTGAATTGCTTCTGATGCGGACAAAAGGCTTTCTCCTTTCATAGATTTCAGCACTTATTCTCATAAGCACCACCACCCTTCGGAAGTAGCCACCGTCATAACTTTCCTACACTGATTAGTATATCATACTTGAGTTTATTTCTTTCACTTTTCCTAGTACCCTTTTAGTAAAAATTGTTACTTTCTATTTATCCTTTTTGAAACAACGTCTCTAGTTCATTTAGAACTCTTCTATAGACTCTTTTAGGTATTTATCTCTATACCTTTGTTGATATAGCTCTCAACTTTTTTAACACCTTCGTTTATTCCCAAGGTAGTAAAATGAAATACTTCAGTGTTTGTGTAAATTACTAGTTTAGTGCTTGATCGTGAACTTCCTTTTGAGCTTCCTCTTGAACCTACACCATAACTCAATTCTGCCTTAACTCTACGTATTTTATTCATCTGAATTATAATTTCGTCATTATCAATCAAAATCTTTATCCCATTTGTGTATTTAGTTATTACAACTTCTTTCAAAAATAACTTTTCATAAATTATCTCAGATAAATATATTGCTCCTACAAAATAAATTGTTCCAAATAGAATTAGCAGCACTTCACCATCCAGATTAATGCTAGCGCTATTAATTATCTCTATTCCAAATAGAAATACAAAGATAAATGTAAGAACTAAAAAGATTCTTACTAACATTTTTTTAAATTTTGAACTAGAGTAGTTAAACTTTCCTTTCATTAAAACTTTTGCTTTTTTGTCCACTCTTTCTATCTGCCTTTCCATGTTTTAGGGATAAGTAAATAGAGTAGAGATCATTTTTATCCTAAACTGATTTTGAGCAACTCTATTGAACATTTTACTTATTTATATTTAACAAAATCAATATACAAAGAACTACCTTTCAATCAATGTTCAACTGGTACCTTTATTATTAAAAAATCTTTTTCAGAATAGGTACCTCTCAATAAACTTTGAGGATAATAATATTTAAATGTAAGATAATCTACTTTGCTTGCTAACTGTTTGGTTTTGACTGAAAATGTCATAGTATTTGTTTCACCTTTATTTACATCTTTATCGTTCTGTCTACCACCAAAATTTACTAGCTCGTCTTTATTATCAGTTATTTTCGAGTTACTTAAAAGAGTCCATCTCATCCCATATGGTTCTGGGTAACTAATATTCTCATAAGTTATTTCTAACAGAAGCTCATGCTCACTTTCTTTTGTAAGAGTAGCCTCTGTTTTAAAGTTAATCATACTGCTACTTGCTTTCGTAATAGTAAATGCAACTAATGGCTGATTTGATTTTGTTATGACAACTCGCTCATTTATGCCATATTCCTTTTTTTCTGTTGCTAAATCGTGTTTTTCTACCAGCTGATCTTTTTTTATTTCTTCCTCTACACTAGATAGTTTAGTTCTATATTCTTCTAATTGCCTCTGATCACTACAACCTGTTATCACAAAAAAAAGGATGCTAAATGCTATAAAAATATATTTTTGTATGTGCAATTTATCTATTCCTCCTCATATTGTATTGTTTCTCTTTTAATAATATCAATTTATATGGAAGAATGCGACTAAATAAAAACATAGTGTCCACAAAAAATAGCTTTTTGTGGACACTACAATTATTTTCCTATACGTCTTTCACTTATCCAATTACTTTCAATGTAGCAAAAAAGCTAGCGACTGATTGAATAATAGAAGTACCTGTTGTAGCTACAGTTGTTCCAAAACCAACACCTGATGCTACGACAAAGCCACCACATAACGCTAATCCTGTTAAACCAATGAAACCTGCAACTTTTAATTGTGCATCTACTCGTTTCATAGATTCTTGAATCCGATCAACATCCGCATTCATACCAGGTGGTAATTTACTTGGATCGACAAAGATTCCTAGAGTAACTTGATAATCACATGGTACGTCTTGACCATCAATATTCCCAGCTACATAACTTCCTGTAAAATAAATTTCCATTCCTACTTCAGTAAACGAATCAGCTTTAAATCGCACTTGGATTTCTCCTTCATTTGCGATATCTGCTAACTGATTAATTGTTTCCACCAATGAATCATCGGCACCCACAATATCCAATGCATTTTGAAGTTCTTCTAATTTTTTGGCAAATTTAATCTCTGGTTTCCCATTTTTAATAACGAATTTTGCATCTGCATCGCCACTACTTGAAATTTTATTTTCTAATTTCAAAGTCATCTTAATTTGCCCAAAATAAACAGTATGCTCAATCTCTGATTTAAAATCAAGTCCTACAACCTTACGAAAAGCCTTTAATCGATTAGCAATTTCATTAGCAATTTCTGCTCCTTTGGCGTCTTTGGTTTCTGATGATACACCCTGTTTGTCGACATTTTGTGGTGCATTAAACGTACTCTGCCCAACATCAAATAAACCAGACATCGCTACTTTATCCAACGGAATTCCTTGTAGCTCGTACTCATGATATTGATCAAACGACCAATTTCTTGGCATTTTATAGCCTAAATTTGCACTAAAGCCTGAAGACATATCTGAAACAAAACAATTTGTGATTTGAACGATCTGGTCGGTCACTTGTGCACATACATTTCTTGGTGCATATAACGAAACTTTATACTCTGGATAATTTTGACGCATAGAATCAACTACATCTCTTAGATAAGCAATAATATACGGAATTTCATCACCTAAGACATCAAAATCACATGCAAAATAGATGATTGTATGATCTTTGAATCCTAATGATTTTGCTGCAGCTCCTGCTAAACGGGCATCTGTCCATCCCTGACCTGCTTTTTTAAAGTAGTCTAAATACCAACCGCCATCTTGATAAATTGGAAAAATTTTAAAATTATTTTTCTTTAGTAGATTTATTTCGCTCACTGTTAAGTTTTTAGGTCGTTCTTCTGCATCAACTCCAACGGTCCCTGTTAAATATCTACCAATCGTGTTATATCCGGCATTTTTTAGTATATCTACATGTGCTTGTTTTAGAATTTGCATCGAAGTATCACATGCTTTAGTTGGTCGTTCAGTATCTCCAGTCGTCGCTAGCAACGCCTTTATTACTGGCATATCTGCACTTCCTCGCTCCACATCTCCGATCTTCATAAATTTTCTAAAGTTACGAACTGCTTCTGCAACCTGTTGAGTAAATATTCCGTCAAAAGGCCCTTTGTATTCGTCATTTACATATAATGCATACTGTAACAACTTGATATTCGCTTTATTTGGATGTCCGACGTTAATCGTAGGACAGCCCACTGTTGTGCTAGGTCCAAAATAACCATTTGCAAAACCAACAAACATGCCCATTTCACATTGTAAACCATAAATAATCGCTTGGTTTGTATCCCTTTGATAAATTCCATCACATGGAAGTAAGCCAAAATATTCATTATAGTTTCTATTTAATTCTTGTTGCATCAATCGGATCTTCGGATCTCCAATTAGATCAAAAGCACTCATATCCAATAAAGCTTTCATTAACATTGCTGTTAAATAACCATCTGGTTTTAATCCTGCCTTTTCTTGAAATTCTGAAACAGCATCCTTTGTATACTTAGT
The DNA here is from genome assembly GCF_001886225.1 of Enterococcus silesiacus. Classification (NCBI taxonomy): domain Bacteria; kingdom Bacillati; phylum Bacillota; class Bacilli; order Lactobacillales; family Enterococcaceae; genus Enterococcus; species Enterococcus silesiacus. Next base: position 18,900 of record NZ_JXLC01000008.1, read on the forward strand.
ATATTTACCATCTAGTGGATCATTACCAGTAACTCCTGGAATAATCCCTTTACACCAAAATCCACCCTGTAAAATTTTAACAATATTTACTTTTGGGGTACCACCATCTCTAAAGGTAGGTTCTACTTTTTCTTTAAAATATCTTTCTGTTGTAGGTCCGAAATTATCAGAGGTTGCTGTGATACCCATTTCTTGTTGCAATGCTCTTCTTAAAGCATAAATTGTACGCCATCCAGATTTACCATCTTGAGGCACCATGCCTGTTTCAAAAGAATAAGTTTTGTTTAACCATTTTTGTGTTTCAAAAACCATTTGATCCATGTATATCCTTCTTTCTCATTATAATTTTTATATTACTGCGCAATAATATAAATTGAGTATAACGAGAACACTATCATCAAACCTATTCATTCTCTCACAAAAATCTCCCATAATGCATAACCGGTACCTAATCAATATAAAAAGCTCCTTAAAAACAGGAGCCCAAAAATGATTATAATTTATTAGATGGATTAAATATTAATAATTTGATACGCCTGCCATTGAACATTAGCACTTCCGTAATACGTATACATCGTGTTTATACCTGAGAAGTATTGATATGAATCTGCTGATAGAAAATTACCTGCATATCCACCTGAAAACGTGCGTACTGCTTGCTGCGCAGTACCAACCATTGCTGAATCGTAACCTGAATAATACCGTAGATATGGACCATTGGCTGTAGATTGATAAACTGTATTTAGAGAATTCCATCCAGCACTTCTTGAAAAATGCCCTTCTGCATGTCCACCGTGTCTTAATCCCACATAATTAAAAGAAGAAGTAATCCCTCTGGGTGATATTTTGTTACTATCTTCAGGTTTTTCTGTTTCTAATATCTTTTTAGCTGTTTCAACCGTTATAGAATTTGGATCTGTCTCACTGTTAACGATAGTTAACAAGTTTTTTCTTAATCCAAATTCTCCTACCGTAGCTTCACCATAAATAAACGTTCCATTTTCTAACCTTACAACTTTATCTGTATCTTTTAATCCTGGAAAAAAGAAATCTTCTGTTGGTCTTTGGGCTACTTTCGTGGGTTCTTTATACTCCGCAGCTTCCGTTAGAGTATTTGAAAGAAACAGACCTGGACTCAATAATAGAACTAATAATATTTTTTTCATTTTTAAGCTCCTTTTTTTTTATTTATATAAATTTATTGACTGTACTTTTCAGACAATTCATTTATTTCATCTTTATGAATTTCAATCAATACCTTTAGGTCGTAAATAGTTATGCCTTTTGGATAAGTTGAAGTGTCTATCTTTCTTTTATTAGACCCTTCCGCTTTAAAATCAATCTGACCACTTAGAACTTCTCCATACGAAGTAACAACAACTCGATCCGAATCATCATGAAATTGATCTAGCAGATTTACAATTTCAGAAGCATTGGGGCCTTTAAAAGTATTATAAAGTTGCTCACCATTTATATTTTTAAAATCAACGATCGAGTCATTTTCTTCGATACTACTACTTTCAGGTACCGAGTCACTACTCGAATTGATATTTGATGCCTCTTCACTAATCATAACTTTATCTGAACTTTTAGTATATGCATTATCTTTACTGAGAACAAAAGTTGATCCTAACAATACAGTTGATACAGTGACTACTAAAAAGCCTACTATTTTACCTTTCATATTGAACCTCTCCTCTAGTAAATTTCAAACTCTTACTAACATAAAGTATACCATATGCCAACAATTAGAACAATTGGTAAATTTATTTGTATCTTTCAACAAAATACAATTAGCTTATATTTAAAATTAACGCTAGAAAACTAATGGCATCAGCTCCAGGTAGATTAAATTTTTCCTATACTCTATTATGGTTGTATTAATCAAAGAAATTCGCTACAATTCAGATAATTTAATACCTTCGTTTCGAAATTTGTGAACTTGATATTGTTCGTTGTTCTTTCATATCGTTATATGGCTCCTATGTCAAGAGTCATTATTCCATTAGAAGCCATTTTTTTACTGGCTCATATAGATTTTTCTCTTTCCTTTCTCACATCTCCAAAAATTTTCGTTATTTCAACCCCTAAAAGCAATGTCACTTTTTTGTAAAAAACGCAAAAGTAACATCACTTACTATTTAGTTTTGGAATATCAAATCCTGCTCGATCTTGTATAGCAAGTAACTCTAATCCAATAGCCATAATTTTAGATTCGCTTTTTCCGTATTTATTAGTTAAGTAAGACAATTCACTCTGTAATTTTGGATTCAAATTTGACTGTACACATTTATTTCCTTTTTTTATAGCCATCATTTCATCTCCCAAAAATATAGGTCATTTTTCACACGGTCAATCCAATCACACAGGATATCTTTATATTTTTGTGCAAATATCTAGACAAACAAAAGAACCACCAGTAATGCTAGCTCATTCTAACGTTAATTATTTAATAGTCTGTTCTCAATACGTTGTAATGCATTCTTGTAGTAATTATTATTTAGTTCAAAACCAACCTTTTTGTGGATATAAAATTCTAATCATTCTTTTTCTCCTTTCCCAAAAACCGTCGTTAAAAAAACACCATATTAACAGTCCTAATCAATCACTAATTTAAAACTCAAAAAAAGCCAACCTCAATCAAGAAGTTGACCTTTACAAATTAATACCCAAACTTGATCTGCATCCTATTTGGATCTTGAATCGTTATGTGCTCATTTGCCAAAACGTATTCAACAGCAGTTTCAGCAAGCTGTTGAACAAATGACTGAAACGCATCTCTGGAAGGTAACTGAAATGTATACCATGCCAACCCCAACTGATTCTCACCAATTAAAGCCACATGCTCACCATTCCAAGTATTCGTCCCAATATGATGATGATACTCACCTGCCGCGAAGAATTTAGCCCGTCTGCCAAAATTAGATTTCAACGAAAAACCAAGCTGTTCGTAAAACTTCTCGGTCTCCTCTAAATCTGCGACCTGTAAATGTACATGACCAATTCTTGATCCAGGCGCCATACCTAACCACTGACCATCAGCTTCTGCGACAACTCCATCTCCATCCAACTCTTCCGTCACACCAATGATTTCTCCATCTGCCCGAATATCCCATTCAGTCATCGGTTTATCCCGATAGATTTCAATGCCATTACCTTCAGGATCAGTCAGATAGATTGCTTCACTGTAGCCATGATCAGCAGCACCAACTTCAACATTGTTTTGCATCAGCCATAATAAGCTATTGCCTAAATCTTTACGAGTAGGTAAGAGAAAAGCGGTATGATACAATCCAGTCGTATTGTTTTTAACCACAGGATCAGCAAGTTCTTCCAGAACCATGATTGCTTCAGAAGAATGTTGTGCACCTAAGAAAGCTGTATTTTGTTCTTTTTTCAGTAAAACAAGTCCAATCATCTGCGTGTAAAATTCAGTCATTACATCCAGATTTTTTACTTTTAATTTAACTTGTTTTACAATCATTTCTTTAGGTAATCTGTATACCATACTCTTTTCCTCCATTGCTCGTTATTAGTTAAATTCTAAGAAACGTGCGCTATCTTCCATATATTCTTTTTCGCCAGCTGGCGCTTCGATTGAACCAAAAACAAGTTGTGCTCTTAATTTCCATTGGCTTGGAATAGACCATTCTTTAGCTACAGCTTCATCGATTACTGGATTGTAATGTTGTAAGTTTGCACCAATATTTTTTTGAGCTAAGGCAGTCCAAACGTTGGCTTGAGTCAAACCACTTGCTTGTTCTGACCAGACTGGGAAGTTATCCGCATATAATTCAAATTGTTCTTGTAGATTTTTTACGATATCCATATCTTCAAAGAAAAGCAATGTACCCGTTCCTGCTGCAAAGCTTTGTAATTTAGCTTGTGTATTTGGGAAAGCTTCTGCAGGTGTTAAAGGTTTCAAGGCTTCTTCTGTCATTGACCATAATTTTTTATGTGCATCGCCGAATAAGAAAACTACACGTTGAGTTTGTGAGTTAAAAGATGATGGACTTTCTCTAACGATCTCTTTCACTAACGCTGTGATTTCTTCTTGTGATTGTGGTAAGTTATCTCCTAAAGCGTAGATTGAACGGCGTTTTTTTAATGCTTGGATAAATTCTGTCATGTGTATTGCTCCTTTTCGATTTCAATTAGTTTTTAGATTACTTGAATAGTATATCGTCTTACTAAAAGTAAGTAAAGAGTTTTGACTTACTTTTTATAAGTTTTTTTCAGATAAAAAGAAAAAAGCCTAAGACAAGGGAATTATTGCCTCAAACTTTCCTCTTTCTATTTAAAAATCAACAAGGCTATTAATGTAATAATTGCTGGAATCCCTTGTTTTATCAAAATTGATTTGGATGAAGTCAGTCCACCATACACGGCAGCAACAACTACACAAATGATGAAAAATGTTACCGCACTCCAACTATTTGCTGCAAAAAGAGCACCCCATAAAATTCCTGTAGCTAAAAAGCCGTTATATAGTCCTTGATTTTTGAATAGCGTTTGGACTCTTGGATCATCCAAAAATTCTTTATCCAAACCAAAGCTACGTTGTGCTGCAGGTGATGTCGTTTGAAACATTTCCAAATATAAAATGTAATAATGTTCAACCGCAACGATTACAGCCAAAACTAATGGAATAATATGCATGATTTATCCTCCTATTTCCAAGTTGTAATATCAGCTGCTGGTAAGCGATAAGAAGGGTAGCCTGCTTCATTAGCTTTCCCAATTGAAACGATCATTACTGGGTAGTAACGTTCTTTATCCATGCCCAATGCTTCAGCAATTTTTTCACGTTCGAAGCCACCGATAGGATTTGTATCATAACCGTACGCTCTGGCTACTAACATTAAGTTCATCGCAGCTAAGGCACCATCAATCGTCGCCATTTCTTTTTTATCTTCTGTGGACATTTGCTCAAATAAAGGACTCAACACTTCTAATTGACGCTCTTTGACTTCTTGGGGCATTAAGTTTTGTTCAACCGCTGTACCATAGATTTTTTCGGCGTGCTCAAAGCTATTTAAATCACCAAAAATCACGATCATTGCGGCAGATGTTTCATTTTGTAACTTATTAAAACGAACAAGAGGTGCCAAAGCTTCTTTGCCTGCTTCACTTTCAACAACAGTAAAACGCCAAGGTTGCATATTCACTGAAGATGGCGCTTTAACGGTATCATTGATAATTTGTTCCATTTCTTCATGGCTGATTTTAACTGTGGGATCGTAGTTGCGAATCGATCTTCGGCCCTTCATAATCGTATCAAAATTATTTTCTCTATATGTGTTTTCCATAATATCCCTCATCTCTTTTGATCGTTCGAATATTTTCGAACATTAAAAATATATCACTCTCTCAGTAATATGTAAAGTAGAATGTTTATGTTATAATCTGTTTATGAAAAATAAACTGTCCAATACCAACGATCCTGTTCTTCAAGCATTACAAGCAGTTAGTGATCCGATCCGTTTAAACATTCTTACTTGTTTACTGATCGATGGTGAAAAGCGGATAACGTCAGAAAAATACCATATTGTAAAATCTACTTTATCTCACCATATAAAACTACTAAAAGATGCTCAGTTGATTCAAGAAATCAAAACAGGTACCACTAAAACGTACGTTTTAAATCAAGACTATATCCAGCAAGAATTACCTGGGCTACTAGAATTAATTCGCTTTAGAGCAGGAAAAACACCTAAATAAACCAACATCGACACAGCAAGCTGTTGATGTTGGTTTATTTATTTACTATTACACTTTTTTAGTAAGTCCTAATAACGCTCTTGCTTCATCTGGTGTAGCAACTTCTTTACCTAATTCAGCAATCAACGTTTTTGCCCGTTCGACAAACTCAACATTTGATTTTGCTAGCTGACCTTTGAAAAGGTAGCTATTATCTTCCATTCCAACTCGAACATGTCCGCCAAGTGCTAATGTTGTCATTAGAATCGGTGTACTTTCTTTACCAATACCAAAAGCACTCCACGTAGCATTTTCTGGCAATAAACTTTTTAAATAGACTAGATTTTCCACGGTTGCAGCAATCCCACCTGGGGCTCCTAAGACAAACTGGAAATGAAGTGGTTCTGTAAGGATGCCTTTTTTAGCATAATAAAGTGCGTTGTACAACATCCCTGGATCAAACACTTCAATTTCTGGTTTAACATTGACTTCCTGCATTTTTTTACCTAGTTTTTCTAAAAATAGTGGATTGTTTTCAAATACAGTCGTATGTTGCCAATTCATCGTACCACAATCATAACTTGCGATTTCAGGTAATAATTCAACAAATGGTTTCATTCGCTCGTCATCATTAAATCCTGTTCCCCCAGAAGTCGTGATATTAATGACAATATCACATTTTTCTCTGATCAAACCAACTGTTTCTTTGAATTTTTCAAAATCCATTGTGGGATTGCCCGCGTCATCTCTGACATGAATATGAGCAATTGCTGCTCCTGCTTGGTAACATTTATAAACTTCTTCGGCAATTTCCACGGGAGTCAATGGTACATTGGGATTATGTTCTTTCGTTGTATAGCCACCTGTTGTAGCCACGGTAATCATTACTTTATTTTTCAATTTTATCAAAGCCTTTCTATTCTTCAATCATTGCGACAGCACGAATCCAACCTGCACTTGCTGCTTTTAATTTTACAGGGAAACAACTGAATTTAAACCCTGTTGCAGGAACTTGATCTAGATTTGCAAGTTTCTCTATATGGCAATATGCTTTTTCGATTCCAGCAAAATGACCTTCCCAAATAATACTTTTATCACCAGTTTCATCAAATTCTTTTCCAACGATTTTCAGTGGTCTATCCCAACTCCAAGCATCAGTTCCCATCACATGAATGCCTTGATCGATCAACCATAAAGTAACTTCACGACCCATTCCACATCCTGCTGAAAGATAGTCGATCGTCCCCCATTTTTTTGAAGCACCCGTATTAACTAAGACAATATCGCCAGGCTTCAACGTATAGTTTAGGCGTGCAAATTCTTTTTCAAAATCTGCGATCGTTGCGGCCGATCCGTCAGCTTTGTCAGTAAAATCAACTACTACACCATCGCCATAACACCATTCTAAAGGAACTTCATCAATTGTCCAAGCTTTCTCACCATTATTCATGGTTGGATGATAATGATAAGGGGCATCTAAATGCGTCCCCGCATGTGTTGTCAATGACACATCTTCCAAAGCCCAAGCTAGCCCTTCAGGAAGATCTTCTGTCGTTGCTGTTCCAAAAAAACTCAGCATATAATCGATGCTGTCTTTATGGTCTTTGTATTTGATTTCGGGAATCATCCCCACTGGATCAGATGGCAAATCACTTTCAATAGTTGTACTTAAATCGATAAATTTCATGTTGTTTCCTCCTTATTTTAAAAGCTGAAAGAGCTTGGTCAGCCTTGACAGGAAAATAGGAAAAAATAAATGTGGTGCTCTTTACCACAATTATTTTTTATCTTTTTCCCGAAACCTTCAATCCTTAGAGCTTTAGCTCTTAGGAATTGATGAGATCGAAGCAAAGCGTAGTGGCTAGCTCTTGAAGCTAGATAATACAAAAGCGTAGCGGGCTCGTTTAGCTCTGACAGAAAAATAGGAAAAATTGACTGTGATGCTTTTTGTCACATTCCATTTTTATCTTTTTTCCGAAGAGCTAGCCNGTAGTGGCTAGCTCTTGAAGCTAGATAATACAAAAGCGTAGCGGGCTCGTTTAGCTCTGACAGAAAAATAGGAAAAATTGACTGTGATGCTTTTTGTCACATTCCATTTTTATCTTTTTTCCGAAGAGCTAGCCCGCGTAGCTAGATAATACAAAAGCTGAACGACTAGCCCGCATGTCTAATAATTCTTCATTCTACTAAAACAAAACAGCCAAGATAAATGCTGCGATAAACGCGATAAAACTACCTACTACCACAGAGATAAATAAATTTTTATAGGTTTCTTTGTGTGTCAAACCAGTTAGCGCATACATTGACAACAACGCACCGCATTGGGGTAAACAAGTTAGTACGCCTGAAGCAATGGCTGACATCCGGTGAATAATCGCAGGGTCAATCCCCATATCTACATAAGGCTGAACGAAATTGTTCATCACGATACCTAAGGCACCAGATGAAGAACCGGTTACACCAGCCATCGCGCCAGTTAAAACTGATAAGCTAATCAACGGGTTACCAGGTATACTTTGAATTCCAGCCAAAATTGTTTGAAAACCTGCTGCCGAAGCAACCACGGACCCAAAACCAACTGCAGATGCTGAAAAAATCGTTGGTGAGATTGCACCAGTAGCACCTAAATTCAGCACTTGCTTATGACTATCAATATATCTATGAAAGGCCAAACCAGAAACAATGATCGACACTGTTAAAGCCGGTATGATAATATTTCCGATTTTAAGAAAACTTCCAACAAAAATAATAACGATCAGTGTGACTAACGGAAGTAAACTTAAAAATAAATTTGGACTATTTTTCTGTTCTTTTTGGTCTTCTTTTTTTGAATATTTTGGATCGAAGGTTTCGCCATTATTCAAAGCTGTTTTTAGTTCTCTTTTCATACACCACAAACCCCAAATCGTTACAACGATCGATGCGACAATTCCTAGCATCGGTGCAGCCGTTAAGGTTGTCCCTAAAGTCATTGTGGGAATGACATTTTGAATTGCAGGAGTTCCTGGCATCATAGTCATTGTAACGGTTGCAACACCGAGAAAATAAGGTGTGATGATCAAGCGCCAAGGAATGTTTAACTTTTCAAACAAGTTTCTAGCTAAAGGAACGACTGCAAAAAGCACTACAAAGAGACTCACACCGCCGTATGTTAGCAATAAGCTCATTAGAAAAATAGCTACTAGCACAGAATACGGTTTTTCAGTGCCTGTTAATTTTAGAATACCATTTGCGATGGAATTTGCGGCACCACTTTCTTCAATATATTTTGCCAAAACTGATCCCAGTAAGAAAATAATAAAGAAGGAAGCAACAAACCCAGATAAGCCGCCCATATAAGAAGTGGGTCCTTTTAATAGACTATCCAAAATCGGCATTCGATTCGTCAACATCACGATCAAAGCGCATAAAGGTGAAATCACTAAAATATTTACCCCTTTAAGAGACAGATAAATGATCAATCCAGTAGCAAATATAACACCGACAATTGCTAAAATTTCCATTATCTAGACTCCCTTCTTTCAACGATCATCGATACACCCATCCCGCCGCCAACACAAAGTGTCGCCAAGCCTGTTTTTGCTTGAGTCTCATTTAATCCATGTAACAAAGTAGTCAAAATTCTGGCTCCTGAAGCGCCGATTGGATGACCTAAGGCAATTGCTCCACCGTGAATATTGGTTTTTTCCAAATCAAGATTTAGTTCTTTTGCGACAGTCAAAGATTGTGCCGCAAATGCTTCGTTTGACTCAATTAAATCAATTGCTTCAATCGTCAGACCTGTTTTTTGCAGCACTTTTTTTGTTGAAACCACAGGACCATAGCCCATGATCGCTGGATCCACCCCTTCAAATGCATAACCTTTGATCGTTGCCATATAGGAAATGCCTAGTAATTCTGCTTTTTCTTTACTCATTAAGAGCATCATCGCAGCACCGTCATTAATACCGGAGGCATTTCCTGCCGTAACCGTCCCTTGCTCTTTGAAGACGGTCTTCAATTGTCCTAATTTTTCGATAGACAAACCTGCTCGAGGTCCTTCATCAGCTGTCATGATAAACGGCTCCTGTTTTTTTCTAGGAATCGTGATCGGGACGATTTGCTCGTCGAAGGCATGCTCCTCAATAGCTTTCAACGCTTTTTCTTGACTGTTTAAAGCAAATGCATCTTGTGCTTCTCGTGTAATATTGAATTGCTCCGCTAAATTCTCAGCAGTGATCCCCATATGAATCCCAGAAAAGGCATCCGTCAAACCATCAGATAAAATCGTATCCGTTAACTGACCATGACCCATTCGCAATCCCCAACGGCTGTCTGATGAAACATAGCCTGCTTGGCTCATACTTTCACTACCACCAACTAAAACAACTTCCCGATCCCCTGACAAAATGGCTTGAGCCCCATTGATCACAGCTTTTAACCCGGAACCACAAACATTGCCCACAGTTGATGCAGGAACAGTAAAAGGAATGCCAGCATTTACGGCAATTTGCCGGGCCACATTTTGACCTTTACCAGCCGATAAAACATTGCCGATAATTACTTCTTCAATCAACTCTTTTTCAATACCTGCTTTTTCAATGAGTCTTTCCACTACTTTAACACCTAAATCAACTGCTGAAAATTGTGCAAGTGAACCGCCGAAACTCCCAATCGGGGTTCTCATTGCCGATACGATCACGACTTCTTTCATAAAACAACTCCCTTTCCTATTCCCTCAAGCAGCGACTGACCAATGGTAAAGTCAGCCTCTGTTTTTGCTTTGATCTCTTCTAAAGTACTTTCATTACAAATTTCAATCAAGGTTAATTGCCCCTCGATAAATTCAAACACCGCTAGCTCCGTAACAATCATCGAAACCACAGCACTTGCTGTCAACGGCAGCGCACATTCCTTTAGTATTTTGGGCTCGTTCTTTTTGGTTGTATGCTCCATTGCGATAATTACTTTTTTAGCGCCTGCAACAAGATCCATTGCACCACCCATTCCTGGAATCAATTTCCCTGGAATCATCCAATTCGCTAGATTACCTTGTTGATCTACTTGCAGTCCACCTAAAACGGTGATATCGATATGTCCACCTCGGATCAGTGAAAATGATGTTAAACTATCAATAAATGCGCCGCCTTTAATGATTCCTGCTGGTGCACCACCAGCGTTGACTAATGTTGACGTTTGCTGATTTCCAGATGGTTTATCGATTCCCACAACCCCATTTTCTGATTGCAGAAAGACTGTAATATCAGGGTCAATATAATTTGAGACCAATGTCGGCATCCCAATCCCTAAATTTACAACATCGCCGTCTTTTAATTCTTGCGCGACTCTTTGCGTAATTTTTTCTTTTAATGATAACTGTTTTTGCTGCATACCTACTGCTCCTTCACCAAAATTTTATCGATTACGACGAATGGCGTAACAATTGCTTCTGGATCTAATTCACCAGCTTTCACGAATTCGTCGACCTCTACAATCACAGTATCAGCAGCAAGTGCCATAACTGGATTGAAATTACGCGCTGCTTGTTGGTAAACAAGATTGCCTAACTCATCTGCTTTATGAGCCTTGATCAATGCGACATCAGCTTTAAGCGGCGTTTCTAAAAGATATTGTCGATTATCAATTTCGATCATCTCTTTACCTTCTTCAACAATTGTCCCTACACCAGTTGGGGTTAAAAAACCGCCCAGTCCGGAGCCACCTGCATGGATTTTTTCGGCTAATGTTCCTTGAGGAATTAATTCTACAGCTATTTCTTCATTGATCATTTGTCTTCCAGTTTCAGCGTTCATCCCAATATGAGAAGCAATAACTTTGTCAACTTTTCGATGCAATAATAAATGACCGACACCAAGTTTACTCTGATCTTCCCCAGCTAAAACTCCTGTATCATTGGTAATAATCGTTAAATTTTCAACATTTGTTTGAACAAGTTGATTGATCGCAGTCTCAGGAATGCCAACAGACATAAAGCCACCAATCATAATTGTATCACCCGTATGAATATAATTTATCAATTCTTCTTTGTTTATCCTTTTCATAACTACCTCCAACAATCAAAAATAAAACGGTTGCATTTCTTTTATAGCTCTATAATATCAATGCTAGCGCCCACTGTCTAAGACTTTATTTTTATATCACCTATATGTTAAGGTTATAGGTATAAAATAGTTATTAAAAAGAAGCATTTTTTGGAGGGGATTCATTTTGGATATTAAACAATTGAAATACTTCGTTACGATCGTTGATTCAGATAATAATTTATCTGCTGCTGCAAAAAAAATACATCTATCTCAACCGGCATTAAGTAAAATGATCAAAACGTTTGAAGAAGAAGAAAATGTCGCATTATTCGTCCGCAATCAGGGAAAGTTGTCCTCACTAACAACCGTTGGAGAAATGTTTTATGAACAAGCCCTTGAGGTTATTACTACGTATGAAGAGATGATGAAACAATTGGAAGCGAAAAACCGCTTTTTAAAAGGTACGATCACGATTGGTATTCCTCCATTGATTCTCTCCTTGGTTTTTGCTAGTTTTTTATCTAAGTTTATTCTTGAGCATCCAGAGATTAAAATCAATATCATTGAAGAAGGAGCTCATGAATTAAAAAAAATGCTCTTGGTAAATGAAATTGATTTAGCTATTTTGCTGCAGCCGACAGAACTTACAAGTATTGAAGAACATACCTTAGTTGAAGACGAGTTGTACGCCTTTATGAGCATCAACAATAAGTTTGCTGAGCAAGAATTTATTTCTTGGGAAGAGTTAGCCAAAGAGCCATTAGCATTATTTAATGATACTTTTATGATTCACCATCTCGTTATTAGTTATTTTGATAAATTAAATTTAAAACCAACGGTCAAAATTCAATCTGGCGCCTGGGATTTATTGCTAAAAACAACATTTGATACACCTTTTTTGACTATTTTGCCTGCTCCCGTTAAGGATTTTATTCAAGAGCGAGATTATAAAGCGGTACGAATGCATCATCCGTTGTCTTGGAAAGTAACCGTGTGTCGACAAAAGAAGAAAAACTATTTGAATGTGGAAAAATTTGTTTTAAATAGTATTTTGAACTATTTTTCGGCATTATAAACATTGAAAAAATCTCCAGAACAAAACTAAATAAGTTTTGTTCTGGAGATTCTATATTTTTTAGATAATTAGGTAGGCTAGTCAGCCATTTTTATAACAATTTTTCCGACAGCATGGTGGGTTTCACTCAATGCATGAGCATCATAAACACCTTGTCTAGAGAATGGGAAAACTTCACCCACAACTGAGATCACTTTGCCAGAAGCCATTAAATCTGCAATTTCTTGTAGTTGTTTGCCGTTGGTTTGAAGCCAAATACTTTCAGCTTTAATATTTTTTTCTTTGGCTAACTCTTCATCTGCAATCCCAACGATTGAAATTAAGCGTCCCGTATCTGGTTTTAGCACAGAGAAACTTGCTTTTTGGATATCGCCACCCATTGTATCAAAAACTAAATCGATATCTGTTAACACGTCAGCAAAGTTTGTTGTATGATAATCAATCACTTCATCTGCACCTAGTTTTTTGAGCAAAGCATGATTTTTTTCGCTAGCCGTTGTAATAACATAGGCACCCGCTTGTTTCGCTAATTGGATCGCATAGGTTCCTACACCGCCAGCTCCAGCATGAATCAAGACTTTTTCACCTTTTTGAAGTTGTCCATGATCAAAAAGTGCTTGTAACGCTGTTAACCCAGCTAAAGGAACAGCTGCTGCTGCTTCAAACGTAACATTTTCAGGGATTCTTGCTAATAGATTCTCATCAACGATCGTCTCTTCAGCATAGGTTCCAAAACGCGTTGTTTCAGGACGAGCAAAGATTTTATCTCCAACTTTCCAATCAGTTACCGCACTACCAACTGCTGTAATAACACCAGCAACATCCCAACCTAAAATGATTGGAAACGGCCAGTCAAACATTTGTTTTAAATAACCTTCTCTTAATTTCCAGTCAATTGGATTGATCGATGTTGCATGTTCTTTAACAAGTACTTGGTGTTCTTTTAATTCAGGTAAGGTTACGTCTTGTTCCGTTAGTTCTTCTTTGCTACCATATTGATTGATGACTACTGCTTTCATATTTACGATTCCTCCGTCTTTTAAACAAAATGTGAACTCAGTATACTCCTTATTTCTCATTTAGGTAAAAAATATGCTTACAAAAAATAAGAACAAAACGCTGAACGTCTTGTTCTTATCTTTTACTTATAGCTTATTCATAACGCAATGATTCGATTGGATCTAGTTTCGCTGCTCTTCTGGCTGGCAATGTTCCAGCAAGGAATGCGATTCCCATAATGATCAAAATAATCACAGCGGACGAAGATAGTGAAAATTGAATCAAGGTAAAGCCAGTTAATGACTGCAAGAATGAGTCAGCTGCGATTTGATTGATCAACGCACCTGCTCCGACTGCTCCTAAAATACCTAATAAGGAACCTAAAAATCCAATCAACGCGGCTTCAAAACTGAAAATTGTAAAGACTTTGCCGCTGCTAAGTCCCATCGCTTTCATCAAACCAATTTCTCTTGTCCGTTCTTGCACTGACATATACAATGTGTTGATGATTCCAAAACTTGCCGCTAATAATGCAATCGCACCAAACATCGTTAAGACACCCGTGATCGCATTGATTACATTTCTGATCATACCGATTTGGTCTTCAACCGTTTGTCCCATATAGCCCGCTTTATCTAAACGTTCTTTTACATCTGCGATTTCTGATTTTGTCACATCTTTGCTCATTTCACCCATGATCAGTCCATATTGGCCAGTCATCGCTTCTGGTAAACCTTCTTCGTTGATTTTTGAGATTTCATCCACAAGCGAACGGTTCAAAATAGACATTCCGCCTTGGATTAAACTAGTATTACGTACACCAACGATGGTCGCTTCAACTGTTTTTTCTTCTCCAGTGGCAGCAGAAGGTGCTGCAAGTTTGATTGTTTTACCAATTGCTTCTTCACTTGATTTATAACCTAAAGATTTTACATATTCAGGTGCTAAATTGATTTGAAATTCCGAACTCTTTTGATCAAGTCCTTTGCCTGCTTCAAGATCTACATTCAATTCTTCTACCATCGGCATTCCTGAAAAGACATATTTTTCATTGTTCTTTCCTGAAATATAACTTGTCGCAACGGATTTCATTGCTTCCGCATTTTTGATCCCATCAATTTTTTTAATTTTCTCAAGATCTTTGCTATCTAAAGCTTCCTGCTGCTGCATTGAGCTTGTCTTTTGGTCTTCATCATATTTTTGTGGCTCGCCTTCCTCACCAGTAGCTCCACTCATTTTTGGCTGAATCATGATTTGATTTTGACCACCCACACTACCGACTTGTTTATCGATATAATCATTGACCCCGATATTGACACCTGTTGTCAATGAAATCGTAAATGCTCCTATAAAAATGGCTACGATCGTTAAAATCGTCCGCCCTTTATTACGCATCAAATTTGAACTGGCTGATTTTAAAATATCACTAACTTTCATCTACTCGTTCCCTCCCACAATTAATCCGTCACGTACATGGATTTGACGATCACAGCGTGCTGCAAGTTCTGGATCATGCGTCACAATAATCAGCGTGATCCCTTTTTCTTTGTTCAAATCAAATAATAGCTGCTCGATTTTATCCCCTGTTGTCGAATCCAGATTTCCTGTAGGTTCGTCTGCAAAAATAATTTTAGGGTTATTGACTAGAGCTCGCGCAATACACACACGTTGCTTTTGACCACCAGATAAGTTGTTAGCTTTATTGTTGATTTTATCGTCTAATTCAACAGCTTTCAGTGCTTCAAGCGCCATTTCTTTACGTTTACTATTTGAAATACCACCGATTTTCAATGGCAACATAACATTATTTAAAACGGTATCTTTTGGGTTCATGAAAAATTGTTGGAAAACAAAACCGAATTGTTTGTTTCTCGTTTTATCCAACTCTTTTTTACTAATACTCGTTACATTTTGGTCATTTAATAAAATTTCTCCTGAAGTTGGTTGATCTAATAATGCTAAAATATGCATCAATGTCGATTTGCCTGATCCGCTTTTTCCAATGATCGCAACGGATTCTCCTTCTTCAATTTTCAGATCTACACCTTTTAATGCATCAAATTTTGATTCATTACGGCCATAACTTTTCTTTATATTTCTTGCTTCAATTACAGACATGTTTTCCCCTCCACTAATTCTATCGCTTTATTCTGCATTTCTTCGTTATTTTACAAACCTAATTCCTCTTTTTCATGTGCTCCTTCCTGCTTCTTTCTCTTACTATTTTGCGGTAATTCAGCGAACTTGTCATGGTACCTAAGACCTATATTTTACGGACTTAAGGTTGATAAAAAAACAACACCTATCAGCTGTTAACGCTAACAAGCATTGTTTCTCAGTCTTTTTGATAACAAAAACAAATTGAACTATTCCCCTATTCCTTCATCAATAACAATATATCTAATGTACGCTGTACTGCTTTATATAAATTTGTTTTAGCTTCAATCATCGCTTCATCCAGTGTTGTTATATGATCAATGATTGGTACGATTACTGAAACCCCCTCTTCACTAAATCGTTTTTGATCGCCTTTAAAACTGCCTACAAATGCGATCACTGGTACATTGTATTTTTTTGCAATCCGTCCAATGCCAATCGGTACTTTCCCTTGAAGGCTCTGAACATCCATCTGCCCTTCGCCAGTAATGACTAAATCAGCTTGTTCGATCGCTTGTTCTAAGTCTGTTTGTTCTGAAATAAACTCAAAGCCAGAGTAAAAGACTCCTTTTAAAAATACCCTGATCGCAAAGCCAAGACCTCCAGCTGCACCATCTCCTGAAAAATCATCTTGAGCCCCACTTATTACTTTTTGATAATTCTTCATGCCATACTCATATTTGTCTACTTCATTTTCCGTTAAACCTTTTTGACGGCCAAACATGTGGACTGCACCTGAATCACCTAACAATGGGCTCGCAACATCTGAAGCAATCAAAAATGTGATTTCTGCTAAAC
Organism: Enterococcus silesiacus; assembly: GCF_001886225.1. NCBI lineage: Bacteria > Bacillati > Bacillota > Bacilli > Lactobacillales > Enterococcaceae > Enterococcus > Enterococcus silesiacus. The sequence goes on from NZ_JXLC01000008.1 coordinate 35,652, forward strand.
GTGATTCTAAATGTTCATCTGAAAAATGAGTGATTTGGCCTAAGCTGCTTCCTTTAGCTGGCAACAGTTGTCCAGCTTGATCAAAAAATTCAACCCCTAAAGCGCTCAATAAACCGATTCCGCCATCTACTGTCCCAGTTCCACCCAGCCCGACAACGATTGTTTTAGCCCCTTGCTCCATGGCAGCCAAAATCAGCTCTCCAGTACCATAAGAGGACGTATTTAGTGGATGGGTCTTTTCCGTACCATCTAAATATTGAATGCCTGAAGCTGCAGCAGATTCGATCACAGCTAATTTTTGAGATTCAAACCAACCAAAATCGACTGTGACCAACTGTCCATCTAACGCCTTTATTTGTACAGGAATTTGCTGTCCGCCACTATTTTTTACGACAGCCGCCACGGTCCCTTCACCACCGTCTGCGATAGCTACTTCTTTCACAACATGCCCTTGTTTTGTAAAGACCTCTGCGACGATTTGATTCGCTTCAATACTAGACAGCGAGCCTTTCATTGAATCAATAGCTGTTACAATATTCATCTTCTACCCTCCATCGTGCTACCTTGATACTGTCTATTTTACCATCCTTTGACTCTTAGTACGTACTATTACTGCTAGTGTTTCATCAAAAAAAGGACTAAGACATAACTCATAAAGTTAAACCTCAGTCCTTAAAAATCCTAATACATAGTTAGCAGGGCTTCGCTTCGATCACGCGGAAATAAAGCTGTTATCCCCAACTTTTGATGCATACTATTTTTCCAGCATACGATACCCAATCCCGATTTCAGTTAGAATATATTCTGGTTCAACGGGATTATCTTCAATTTTCTTGCGTATATTCGACATATTGACTCTAAGTGTTTGGCTTTCATTACTGTATGGTCCCCACACTTTTTGAGAGATATAGGTATGTGTTAGCACTTTGCCAATATTTTCACCAAGCACTTGGATGATCTTATATTCGTTTGGTGTTAGGTGGATCACTTGGCCTTGTTTACTGACTGTGTGATGCTCTATATCAATACATAAATCACCGTTATTGATCTTCTTCAGTTCACTTTGAGGACTGGAATTACTTGTAGCATGCCTCATGGCTGTCCTGATCCTGGCAAGTAATTCAGGTGTGCCAAATGGTTTTGTAATGTAATCATCTGCTCCTAAATCAAGCGCTTCGACCTTATTATTTTCATGATCTCGCGCAGAAATAATAATAATCGATATCGCAGATGTTTCACGGATTTTTTTCAACACTTCGATCCCATCTTGATCAGGCAAACCCAAATCAAGTAAAATCAAATCCATCGACCACATCCGAAATGTTGACAATCCCTCTAATGCTGAATGAGCCAAATGGATCGTATGCTTTTCTTTTTCTAAAACAGCGCCCATAAATTCAGCAATTACATCATCGTCTTCAATAATCAAAATCGTCGCCATTTTTTTACTCCTTTCGCTCCAGTGGTAAAGTGAATGTAAAAATTGCTCCTCCTTGGGGCCTATTCCCAGCATTTAGAGTGCCATCATGAGCCATGATGATCGTTTTGACAATCGACAAGCCGATTCCCATACCACTCTTAGAATCAACTGGCGTACTCTGTTTGGTCATTCCACTAAACAATAGTTTGAGTTGCTCTGTGGTCAAGCCCTTCCCTTGGTCGGCTATTTCAAAAGTGATTTCTTTTTCATTTAAAGTGACCGTCACAAAAATGGGCGAGTCACTCTTTGAATGCCGGATCGCATTTTCCATCAAGTTAAACAACACCTGCTCGATCAAGATCGAATCCATCGGCACTAATACAAATTCCTCTGGTAAAGTTACGTTGATTTCACTCTTCGGATAGCTTTTTCTGATGCGTTGAATCGCTGTAGAAACTACTTCTTCTGCAGCTTCTTTGCTTTTAGCAACTTTCATGGTTTCTTCATTGATACGCGTGATTGATAATAAATTTTCCACCATGCGAATCAGCCAATCGGCATCCTCTTTGATGCCTGTAAGTAGTTTACGCTTGGTTTCATCTGGAAGTTTTGCAGTCTCACGATCATTTAAAATCGTTTCAACAGAACCAGAAATTCCAGTCAAAGGTGTCCGCAAGTCATGAGAAATCGCCCGTAATAAATTCCCCCGCATCCGCTCTTTTTCACTTTCAAATAAAATTTTCTGACGCTCTGATGTCAATTTATTTTGTTCGATGGCCAGAGAAAGTTGGGTGGAAATCAATTCTAAAAAGCTGATGATTTCATCTGTAATTGGAGTTTCTTTGCTTTTTTCGATACCGATCACAGCTAATGTAACACCATTTGATAACACAGGTAAATAAAGAGCTTTCGCCCCCATCAACGTGTCTGTCCCATAGCCAGCCTCTTTTTGATTCACAAAAACCCAATTGGCAACAGCTAACTCTTCTAAGCTTCTTAGAGGTCCTTTAATGGGCGCTCCTGCTGGATTTTTTAATTCTGGTTCGCCATACAAAACCACTTCTCGATCCAACATATTGGATAAATATTCGGCCGTTGTCGACAAGATTTCTTTTTGGTCATGGGTCACTAGGTACTTTTTATTCAATTCATATAAAATTTCTAACTGATGTTCACGTTTCATAGCATAAAAAGCTTGTTTTTTGATTTGCATCATTAAATTACTGACTAATAATGCTACCAAAAGCATAAAAATCAAGGTCACTGGATAGCCTTGTTTATAGACAGTCAGTGAATAAAGTGGCTCTACAAAGAACCAATTGAACATCAATACGCTGACAATCGAGGCTAACGCTGCCCATAAATAACCTGTCGTTACCCGAGCCACCAGCAGCACAAACAAAATATAAATCAAAATCAAATTTTGATCCCCAATATGATAATAGGAACCTAGTTCAGATAGTAGTGTAGCGATGGCTAGTAGCCCTAGGGTCATGTAAAAATCTTTCCACGTAAAAATATTTTTTAAATTCTTTTTCTTAGTAGTATAGTTATTTAATAAATATTTAGATGATTGATAAGGGACTAAATGAATATCCACATCTGGAATAAAAGAAACGAGTTCATCTTCCAAATCGGGTCGATACAGACGGATAAAACGTGATCGCTTGATAATTTTACCCATTACTAGGTCTGTCACACCTCGCATTTTTACATACTGAATGATCGTTTCTCGCTGATTGTCACTTTCTAAGGTGACTACTTCACCACCAAGCTTTGTTGCCAGTTTGGAATTATCGGACTCTGAATGCTCAGACATATCTTCTAGGATTTCTAAGGCGATCCATTCAGTACCAAGCGCTTGGGCCAAACGAGCAGTCCAGCGTAAACATTTTTTTGTCATATCAGGATTTTTTTCATCAATGATCGTTAATAATCTGGAATGGATCCCTGTATTCTTTTGTGTTTCTTGCTGATTGGTTGTATTGATATGATCTGACGCTTTGCGGATTGCTAAACCCCTTAGTAGCGTTAAATTGTCGGATTTAAAAAAATTAGCCATTGCTTTTTTAGCATTCTCTGAATGATAAATTTTTCCTTGTTTTAGCCGTTCCAATAATTCTTCTGTTTCAATATCAACAACTTTTAATGAACTGATTTCAAAAAATGTATCTGGTACCGTTTCAGAAATATGAATGCCAGTGACTTGTTCCACCACATCATTTAGGCTTTCAATGTGTTGGACATTGACTGTTGTATATACATCAATACCAGCCTTTAGCAGTTCTTCAATATCTTGATATCTTTTTCTATTTCTAGCACCGATCGCATTTGTATGAGCGAGTTCGTCTACTAGAATAATATCTGCTTTTGCTTTTAAGGCAGCATCTACGTCAAATTCATTGATCGTGATCCCTTTATAGTTGTATTTTTTTGTTGGTAATGTGGGTAAACCTGCCACTAGAGCTTCTGTTTCAGGGCGAGCATGGGGCTCTACATAGCCCACCAAGACGGTTCTGCCTTCTGTCAATTGTTCATGGGCTTCTTTTAGCATGGCATAGGTTTTTCCTACACCTGCCGCATAACCGAAGAAAACCTTCAGTCGACCAGACCTCAGGCTTTGTTCGTTTTTCTTCCATTTTTCTAATAGCTGTTCTGGATCTAAGCGTTCATCTTCCACTTGTCATGCCATCCTTTATTCAGAGGTTGAAACAGAAGGGATTGCCTCCAAGCTATAGGCGCTTGAAATGGAGGGGCTTTTTCTTCTGATTCCACCAGTTATTCAGACTCATCTAATAATTGATTGACTCCTAATACGTTCACACGTTTTGAATCAACTGGTCCGATTTTAAGTCCAGTGGTATTTTGTTTGATTATAGCACGGACTTGCGTGTTTTTCATATTTCTGGCAACTGCGATTCGCTCAACTTGAGTCATTGCGGCTTCTATTGAGATTTCAGGATCGACGCCACTTGCTGACGCTGTGACCAGATCGATGGGCACTTCTTTTGTGTCAGCCTTTTGTACTCGTTCTTTAACACGAGCTTGTTGTTCTTTGGAAACAGGTGATAACTGGCTGACCTGATCCGGGCGTCCGTGCAGGTATTTCTCTTCCGTAAAGGACTGGCCAATCAATTTTGAGCCTAGGATAACGGTCTTATCAGCTTGTTGTTCTTTGATCAGACTACCATTAGCTTGGGCTGGAAATAGAACTTGTCCGACTGCTGTAACTGCTGCGGTGTATATCACACCGCAGAGCACAGTAAATAGTAAAATACTTTTTAGTGAAGCTATCATTATTTTTTTCATATGTCCTCTTCTCCTATAAAAAAATGAGCACCAATTTTTTCAATTTCGTATCTTGTTTACCTGTGAATCATTCTGTCAATACATAATGAAGGTCAAAACGATATCGATTAGTTTAATCGCGATAAATGGTGCTATGACACCACCTAATCCATACACAAGTAAGTTGTGACTCAAAATTTTACTTGCTGGTTTTTCTTTATACGACACGCCTTTTAAGGCTAAAGGAATCAACGCTACGATAATAACAGCATTATAGATGATCGCTGATAAGATCGCTGTGGTCGGGTTCGTCAATTTCATGATGTTCAAGGCATCTAAAGCGGGATAAATACTGAAAAACAAGACTGGAATGATTGCAAAATATTTTGCAATATCATTGGCAATACTAAAGGTCGTCAAGGCGCCGCGTGTCATTAATAATTGTTTCCCTATTTTTACGATACTGATCAATTTGGTTGGGCTAGAATCTAGATCGATCATGTTCCCTGCTTCTTTTGCGGCTTGCGTTCCTGTATTCATGGCGACAGCAACATCAGCTTGAGCTAATGCTGGCGCATCATTAGTACCATCACCTGTCATTGCGACTAAGTGTCCTTTTTCTTGATAGTCACGAATCAAACTCATTTTATTTTCTGGGGTTGCTTCTGCTAGAAAATCATCAACGCCGGCTTCAGCCGCAATTGCGGCGGCTGTCATTGGGTTATCTCCTGTGATCATAATTGTTTTGATTCCCATTTTGCGCATATCTTCAAACTTTTCTTTCACACCATTTTTTACGATATCTTTTAAATAGATTACGCCAAAAACTTGGTTGTTTTTAACCACAACTAGCGGTGTTCCGCCTTCATTAGCGACTCGTCGGACGATTACATCGCACTCTTCAGGATACTTATTGCCTTTTTCTTCTACATATTTTTTCATCGTATCAGCTGCGCCTTTACGGATTTCGTCCCCTTGGTAATTGATACCGCTCATCCGGGTTTTGGCTGTAAACTCGATAAATTCAACTTCAACATGATTTAATTCACGGCCGCGGATATCAAATTTTTCTTTCGCTAAGATGACGATACTACGTCCTTCGGCTGTTTCATCCGCTAAAGAGGATAATTGCGCAGCATCTGCTAAATCAAATTCACTTACACCTGTGACTGGAATAAATTCGCTTGCGCGACGGTTACCTAACGTGATTGTTCCTGTCTTGTCTAATAATAGAATATCAACATCACCAGCGGCTTCAATCGCACGTCCGCTCATAGCAATCACATTTTCTTTGTTTAAGCGGCTCATTCCAGCAATTCCAATAGAAGAAACCAACGCACCAATGGTTGTTGGTGCTAAACAAACGAGTAAGGCGATGATCGTTGTTAAAGCTAAAGCAGAACCGTTACCAACTAACTCACTTGAAAACTTTGTGAATGGGAGTAAGGTTGCTGAAACGACTAGAAAAATGATTGTCAGCATAATCAAAATAATCTGTAGCCCAATTTCATTCGGTGTTTTTTTCCTTTCAGTTCCTTCAACCATGGAAATCATTTTATCTAAAAAGGATTCACCATTTTCAGCGGTCACTTTAATCACTAAATAATCTGAAACAACGGTTGTGCCTCCCGTAACAGCACTGCGGTCACCACCAGATTCTCGAATCACCGGAGCCGATTCACCTGTGATAGCACTTTCGTCCACTGAAGCTGCGCCCTCGATCACGTCACCATCCATCGGAATTTGTTCGTTGACTACTACATAAACAAGGTCGCCTTTTTTCAATTCTGATGATTTGATTTGTGTGAATTTTTTTGCTTTCGCTTCTTCTATTGAAGCAACTTTATGCGCTATGACATCTTTTTTTGCTTGCTTTAAACTTTCCGCTTGTGCTTTTCCGCGACCTTCAGCAATCGCTTCAGCAAAGTTAGCGAATAAAATCGTCAGCCATAAAATAATCGCGATCGCTAAGATAAAAAATGGTTCCGTATCTGTATATCCAACGAATGTTAGAACATATAGGATCGTCGTTAAAATCGCACCTAGATAAACAACTAACATGACTGGATTTTTTATTTGAATGTTTGGGGCCAATTTTTTAAATGACGAGCGAACTGCATCAATATAAACATGGCGCTTACTTTGTGTATTTTTCACTTGTTTCCCCTTCTTTACCTTATTTTGTCATAAAGTGTTCTGCGATCGGTCCTAATGCCATAGATGGCAAGAAGCTTAATGCTCCGATGACTAAAATCACAATGATCAACATCGTAACAAATGTTGCATTTGTCGTTGATAGTGTTCCTGATCCTGTTGCTACGATTTTCTTTTTCCCTAAATTGGAAGCCAAATAGATTACAGCCAACATCGGGATAAACCGAGAAAGAATCATAATGCTGCCTCCCAATATATTCAAGAATGTTGTATCTGTTGTCAGACCTGCAAAAGCACTTCCGTTATTGTTAGCTAGAGATGAAAACGCATAAAGAATCTCAGAAAAACCGTGCGGCCCTTGATTGTTTAGCCATGACATTGCTTGAGGGTTCAAAATAAACAACATCGTTCCGATTAAGGTCAGCAACAATGGTGTCAAGATCACCAGACAAGCCATTTTCATATCGAAAGGTTCAATTTTTTTCCCTAAATATTCTGGCGTTCTTCCCACCAATAAACCAGCAATAAAGATAGCTAGCAAGATGAAAACGATCATCCCATAAAGTCCACTGCCAGCACCGCCAAAGATGATTTCGCCCAACTGCATCAGGAACATTGGGATCAACCCGCCAAGTGGTGTAAAGCTATCCAGCATGGCATTAATGGAACCATTGGAAGCAGCTGTCGTGCTGACTGCCCAAAGAGCAGACCAACCAATGCCAAAACGTGTTTCTTTTCCTTCCAGATTCATTTGACCGATCACATGATTAAACTGAGGTCCATAATATTCACTCAAAGTCACACCGATTAAGGCTGCAATCAAAAAGCCCAATGAAACGATCATGATTGTTCTGCCTTGTTTCCAGTCTTTCACGAATAGGCCGAAAGCTACAATCAACGCTGCTGGAATGATGAGTATCGAAATATTTTCAATAAAGTTACTGATCAAATTAGGATTTTCAAAAGGATGAGCAGAGTTGGCGCCAAAATAGCCACCACCATTGGTTCCTAATTGTTTGATCGCGACTTGACTAGCAACAGTTCCTAATGGTAAAAAGATTTTTTGCCCTAATTCTAAACTGGTCGTTTCAACAGAACCAGCAAATGTTTGAACAACGCCTTGAGAAATCAAGAGCAGAGAAACGGCAAAAGAAATCGGTAATAAAATATATAAAATAATTTTCGTTAAATCTTGCCAAAAATTGCCAATCTGCTTCGTTGTCCGATTGGTAAAGCCACGAAGCAAAACAAACAACACGGCAATCCCAACAGCTGCTGATACAAAGTTTTGAACGGTTAGTCCAAAGGCTTGTGTAAAGATCGATAACGTATCTTCACCAGCATAAGCTTGCCAGTTGGTATTGGTAATAAAACTTGCTGCAGTATTAAATGCTAATGAAAAGCTAGTGCCCGGTAGCTTTTCTGGATTTAATGGTAAAAAACCTTGTCCTAAAAGCATTGCCATCAAAAGAACAAACGAAAAGAAACTGAAAAACAAAACGCTTAAGCCATATTGCTTAGCAGTCATTTCTTTTTGGGCTGGCGTTCCTAGAAATTGATAGATCTTCGTTTCGATTGGGTTGATGATTTTTGTCAGGAACGTTTTTTGATTGGTCATCACTTTATGGATATAAAAACCGATTGGAACAGCTAAACCGATCAAGACGATGAAAAAGCTAGCTTGTTGGATAATAATTGCACTCACTGTTGATCCCCCCAAAATAGTTGGTAAAATAAATAAATAAGCAGTAGTCCTGCGATAATTCCCGTAATAATCGTCATCAAAATTCCTCTCCTTCATTTGATGAGATTAGCATATCAAATTTTATATAAAGATAGTGTTAAAGTTGGGGTTGGTTCTTTATACGATCTTTATACTAGTAAGGGGTTTCAATTTGTCCCTGCTAGAACATCCGTAAAAAAATGAATTTACTCCGAATTTTAAGTATTTTATGTTGCTGTCGCACAACTGAATAGCAACATTAGCAAAAAAAGCCCCTGAAGAACCAAATTCTTCTGGGGCTTACTCTTTATGTTCTTTTTCAGGAATAAATTATACCATGAGCTGATTATTGATAGCTAAAAAAACTTTCCTACAGTAACTTTTCAATATCTCCGGCGATTTTTTCAGGCTCCACAGTCGGTGCAAAGCGTTTTACTACATTGCCGTCACGATCCACTAAAAACTTCGTAAAGTTCCACTTGATCGCGCCACCTAAAAGTCCACCTTTTTCACCTTTTAAAAATTCATATAATGGATCTGCATTCTCGCCATTCACATCGATTTTTCCAAATGTTTGAAACGTCGTTTGATAGGTCAACTGACAAAAATCACTGATTTCTTGATTGGTTCCAGGTGCTTGGTGCCCAAATTGATTACAAGGAAAATCTAAGATTTCTAAGCCTTGCTCACGGTATTTTTTATATAACTCTTCTAAGCCTTCATATTGAGGTGTAAATCCGCAACCTGTCGCTGTATTTACGATCAGGAGTACTTTGCCACGGTAATCTTCCATCGAAATGGTCTCATCATTTGTCGTTTTCACTTGATAATCATAAATACTCATTCTACTTCTTCCTCTCAAGTTACCTGTCTAACTAAATAGTAGCCAGTAGAATACGTTTCGTCAAGGAAACGACCTTTGATTTATCATAAAATCGGCGTTAATTCTAGCAGTACAATGCCATTTGTATCTAGCATCGCATAATAATTAAAGAGATCATTAATTTGAGTATCAAAAACTTTGATCTTAGGTCGAGTGCCTTCTACAACATATTCTTGCGTCTCTAAGTCGAGTGTATCTGCGTTACGAAATTCTTCATACGTATAAAATAATGCGCCATTATGCCGATTAAAGTCGATTTGTTTAATCTGATAATTTGCTGGTTTAATATTTGCCAATTCAATTTCAAAAGCCACAGCCTGACTTTTAAGAAAAGCTTCTTCTGAAGAAAGATGAGGATCAAAATAATTTGTATTAAACAATAATAACTGATACTTACCATCCAGATAAGTCAACAGGTATTCTTCCCCTTGTGCCAAGACCAACCCTGCCATCCTTCTAGCTAACCACAAACAAAAATAGACGGGTCTTTTTCCACTGTAAAAATGAAATAGCTCTAAGCCATCATTTTTTAGTGGTCGATCTTGTGTTTGTTTTTCAAACAATTCAATATTCAGCCAAAAACCGAAACCGTCCACCAAGGTATCCAAGACTAAGAGATCTTTTAAAATAATCGCCCCTCTAAAGAAGGTTCCATTACTATTTCTCGTCATCCCAGTCAAAGTGTTCCATTCCGTAAGATACAACGGTAGTTGGAGTTCATATTCTTTTAACAAATGCTTGATATACAAGGTTTTATTCAACACATATTGATGATAATTTTTCAAATCAGGAAAAGTGCTATCTAAATTTTGAAATACGTAGTTAGGCTCGGCAGAAAAAGACAGAAAATCGCATTTTTTCGCAATCGTCTCGCAAAAAAAACGTATTTGTTCTGGATTCTTTTGCTCAAAAAATGGATCAGTCAACGGAATTTCTGCGCCTACCGCTATTTTAGACGAGATCTCAAATAGACTTTTTTTGACTTCTAAAAATTCAGGATAATATTCCACAAGAGCTTGATCTTTAAATAGACAATTGACCTTCCACTGTTCAGTCATTTTTGTCCCAAATTTATTTTGAACATGTCGAAAAAATTTACGGCAGATCTCTTTTACTCTAACACTGAGTTGTTTAAATTCAACAAGAGATAACTGAAAAAAAATACCTAGCTGTGTTTCTTCTAAGAAGGCCAAAATATAGTCCCATTGTTCAAAAGCGGGAAAGGAATTCATCCCAGCTTCCTGATGGATCTGTACAGATAAAGGAATTTGCGTAAACAACGATTGGACACTGATATACTTGATCCCAATTTGCTTTTTGATATCCAGAATTTCCCTTTGAATTTTCTTAGAGCCTAAAACTTCCCACGAACCAACATGAATGATTACGTCTTTTTTTACATACTCAGATTCAATTTGCTCTGTCGTAATATACAGCTGTTTTGTCTTTAGCGTTAATTCTGACGGGCGTGATTCTTCCAACCCCATTTGCATATAACTGTATAACGGTACTAAGATCTCTTTGATTTGAAGCTCAGTTGCTTTAACCGTTTGCTTGCTTTTCTGAGGTATTTTCGCTTCCGTTATGTGAGATGACCGGTAACTGGTGGGAGAATCGTTAAAGATTTTTTTAAAGTGTTGCCGATAAGTCTTGCTATTGCTAAAACCATTGTCCAAAGCAATTTGCTCAATACTTTTTTTCGTATACAGCAATTCAGACAAGCTATGCTTGACACAAACAGTGCGCACATAATGAGAAAAGTAGTCACCGGTTTCTTTCTTAAAAAACTTCGACAACGAGGATTCCGACATAAAAAATTGATCTGCTACGTCAGCTAATAAAATACCTTCATGATAATGTTCCTCGATGAATTCTAAAATCTCTCTTAATTTTTGATTGTCAGAAGGATGATAGTCTGTGACCTCTTCTTTTTGAAAATGATGGACAAGAGACAAAATGATTTGCGTTAAAAATAAAGTGATTTTAAGTCGTTTTGAAGGATCATCACTAAATTCAACTAAGCATAATTCAGCAACTTGTCTTCTCAAAGCAGCGATTGCATGCATCTTTCCGTGTTCTTTTTGAATAGGTCGACACTCAAAGTGTGTATAGAAAAAAGCAGGAAATTGGGCAGCAAAGAACACGCTATTAATGCTTAATCTCAAATAAGAGCAGTTTGCTGCTGTATTAGGTGTCAAAAGAAAATATTCTCCTGTATTAATTACCACTATTTCTCCCGAGCTTACTTGATCCGTCGACTCTTCCAACGTTATCCCCATACTTCCTTGTAGAACGATCAAAATAGTTGTTTCTTTGCAAAATGCACTTTCTTCGACCTGTAACTGTCGATAATCGATCTGATAATTTTCGTTTACAATCATTTTTTCCCCTCTTTTGTTTATTTCCTTCTCATTATAACACGCAAAAGGAAAATATCGTTCGTTCACCAATCTTTTACTTTCTAAACTCCATAGTCCAAAAGTGCCTTCTGATATTTAGAAATTTCTAACCTTGTGAAGTTTTTAATTAAGCATAGAATATGTAGTGTATTTGAAAGGAGCAGTTTAAATGGATGATTTACGTACTCAATTATTTACGAAGCTTCAACAAAAAGAAGCAGATATGATCAAGATTCGTCGACATTTTCATGAGAATCCAGAACTATCTTTTCATGAAACTGAAACAGCAACATATATTGCTGATTTTTACGCTGGAAAAGATTGTACGGTTCAAACGAATGTAGGCGGCGGTAACGGTATTTTAGTTGATATTCATGGTGGCAAAAAAGGACCTGTCTTAGCGATTCGAGCAGATTTTGATGCGTTACCGATTCAAGAAGATACTGGCCTCCCCTTTTCATCTAAAAAGGCTGGCGTCATGCATGCTTGCGGTCACGACGGGCACACAGCGTACATGATGATTTTAGCCGCTTCACTGATCGAATTAAAAGAGCAATTAGCTGGAACGATTCGTGTCATCCACCAGCCTGCTGAAGAAGTACCGCCTGGTGGTGCTAAAGGAATGATCGAAGCTGGTTGTTTAGACGGTGTGGATCATGTTTTAGGGATTCACGTAATGAGCTTAATGCCGCTTGGCGACGTTCTTTATCATCCAGGATCCGTTCATACTGGTCGAGCAACCTTTAAAGTAGTGATGCAAGGAAAAGGCGGACATGGTTCAACACCACAAGATGCGAATGATACGATCGTAGCAGCTTCTCAATTTGTCACAGCCGTTCAAACCATCGTCAGTCGCAGAATTGATCCTTTTGATACTGCAACTGTCACGATCGGTTCATTTGACGGCAAAGGTTCAGCCAACGTTATCAAAGATTCTGTCACACTAGAAGGCGATGTGCGGATCATGAAAGAAGAAACTCGGACAATCGTGGAAAAAGAATTCAAACAAATTCTAGACGGTATCTGCCAGACATTCGGCATCAGCTATGAACTCGATTATGCCAATGATTATCCAGTATGTGTCAACGATGCCAAAACCACTGAAATGGTTGCTAAAGCATTGAGCGAAGCGCACATTCCAGAAGTGAAGCAATTGGTCGAATGCGGTCCACAAACACCTTCTGAAGATTTTGCTTATTATGCCAAAGAACGACCAAGCTGTTTCTTTTTCGTAGGTGCGCATAAAGAGGGAACACCAATGTATCCACATCATCATCCAAAATTTTATATTGACGAAGATTGTTTATTAATTGCTGCAAAATCAATGGGTGCAGCTGTTCTACATTATTTATCTGAAGGAGTTTAATCATGAAAGCAACAACACATACAGCAGCAGATGCTGCAACATATAAAGGGACAAACAAATTACTGATAGGCATCGTTTTAAGCGTTTTGACTTATTGGCTGTTTGCCCAATCTTTACTAAATATGGCGCCAGCCGTTCAAAGTGACTTAGGGGTTTCCGCTGGCGTTTTAAACATAGGAATCTCCATGACTGGTTTATTTTCTGGTATTTTTATCGTCGTAGCTGGCGGGTTAGCAGATAAATTAGGCAGAATGAAATTAACATATATTGGTCTTATTTTAAGTGTTATTGGCTCAGCGGCTTTAGTCATTACACACGGCCCTATTTTATTTATTGGTGGTCGAATTTTACAAGGATTATCAGCTGCGTGTATCATGCCTGCAACAATGGCCTTAGTCAAAACGTATTATGAAGGCAAAGATCGGCAACGAGCGTTAAGTTATTGGTCGATCGGTTCTTGGGGCGGTTCTGGTTTATGTTCATTCTTTGGCGGTGCCGTTGCCAGTTCTTTAGGTTGGCGTTATGTCTTTATTTTTTCGATTATTGTTTCGATTTGTAGTGCGCTATTGATTTTTGGGACACCTGAAAGTAAGGTTACCAGCGATAGTAATAGTAAATTCGATTCAATTGGCTTGCTTTTATTTATCGTTTCAATGGTTGCTTTAAACGTTGTCGTTTCTAAAGGTTCTGAACTTGGTTGGACAAGTCCGATCGTACTTATTTTAGCTGTAGTAGTCATCATTGGATTGATCACATTTTATAAAGTGGAACAAGCAATCGATAATAGTTTCGTTGAGTTTGCTTTATTTGAAAACCGCGGTTATCTCGGCGCAACCATTTCTAATTTCTTATTAAATGCTGTTGCTGGTACGTTGATTGTTATCAATACCTATGTCCAACAAGGACGTGGTCTGTCTTCCGCTAAAACAGGGATGTTATCGATCGGTTACTTGTGCCTAGTCTTGATCACAATCCGGATTGGCGAAAAATTATTGCAAACAATCGGTGCGAAAAAACCAATGTTGTGGGGAACGATTCTTTCTGGTACAGGTGTTGGTTTGATGGCTTTAACGATGGTGACTGGCTCGGCCTATTTCATACTAGTTTTTATTGGCTATAGTCTATTCGGAATGGGTCTTGGCATGTATGCAACACCTTCTACCGACACAGCGATTTCCAGTGTACCAAATGAAAAAGCCGGCGTCGCTTCTGGGATTTATAAAATGGCCAGCTCGCTTGGTGGCGCATTAGGAGTCGCGATTTCTGCTGCGGTTTACAATGGCTTTAGTGCTGGTGGGAATTATACACAAGGCGCAACATTTGGCTTACTGACAAATATTCTTTTCTGCGTTTTAGCCTTAGGTTCAATCGTATTTATTATTCCAAAAGAAAAACAAGTATAAGGAGAGAGCATCCATGGATAATCAAGAGGCATTACAATTATTAAAAGAAGTCATTCAAATCAAAAGTATTTTAGGGAAAGAAAAATTAGTTGCAGATAAGCTACAGGCTCTTTTTGAAACGTATGATATTCCTTGTGAGCAAGTCGAATATAGTGAGGGACGAAATCAATTAGTTGCAACTCTAAAGGGCAATGAAGCAGGTCCTGTCCTAGGTTTTTCTGGGCATATGGATGTGGTTCCGGTGGGAGAAATCCCTTGGGATGAAGAGCCTTTTGCGGCAATTGAAAAAGACGGTTTACTCTATGGACGGGGAACCTGTGATATGAAATCAGGCTTGATCGCAGCCGTCGTTGCGATGATTCGTTTGAAAGAAGCTGGTTCGAAATTTAAAGGAACCATCAAACTTTTAGCTACTGTGGGAGAAGAAACGAGTGCTATTGGCTCTGGTCAATTAGTCGACAAAGGCTATGCAGATGATCTAGATGCATTAGTAATCGGTGAGCCTACCAATGTTGAGATCGGTGTAGCTCACAAAGGTGCTTTATGGCCGCGCATCACAACTTACGGAAAAACAGCGCATGGTTCCATGCCAGATCAAGGGGTGAATGCGATCGAGCATATGCTTTTGGTGTTGAATGCTTTTAAAGAAACCTTTGATTTCTCTCAATCTGTGGACGAATTAGTGGGTGCCTCAACTTCAAGTTTAGATATTATCAATGGCGGTAACGGAACCAATGTTGTGCCCGATAAATGTACAGTAGAAATCGACATTCGCACGATCAAAGCACAAGATCACTCTGAATTAAAACAACAATTTAAAGCGATGCTGGATAAGTTGACAGCAACCGTTCCTGATTTTAAAGCGGAAATCGAGTTCATCAATGATTTACCTTCTATGAAAACTGAACTCGACGATCCATTTACAGTATTAACACAAAAAGTCGTTGCTAACGTTACTGGTAACACGGCGAGTACGTTTGGTATGACTGGATACACTGACGGTTCTCAATTTGGTCGCGTGAAAAAAGAATTTCCTATTTTGATTCTAGGTCCTGGTGAAACAAAATATGCGCATCAGCCAAATGAATTCGTGAATATTGACGACTTTTACCAAATGATTACGATCAATGAAAACATTGCAAAAGAATTTTTAAACTAAACAATAGAAAAAGCCAAAATGAACAGACTAAAGTTCATTTCGGCTTTTTCTATTGTTTAAGATTCTACTCAAAGCTCAAATAACTTTTTCGTCAGTCTCTCCAACTCACCTGTTGCCGGAAACTGCGAAACCTTAATACTTAAACACCCTTCAATCGGCACTAGCATCACATGATTATAAATAATCACATCAATTTCTGCTCTTTTTGCATACTCTTCGGTAATTTTTTCATTAAAAACCCAAATAACATCAAAATTTCCTGGAATTCTTTTCTTTAAAATAGCAATCAAATGCTGAACATAACAGGCCTCACCAGAAATACTTAAAAGAATTTTTTTATTATTTTCAATCGTCGTATCAACTAAATAGGAACTAAACAACAAACTCAAATTCGTTGCTACATCTTCTGGATAGACTAATCGCGCATCGTGAGATAACTTAACTTGTTTTAATTTAGCCAAACATGCTTGGTAAATCTCAGGAAATTCTCTTTCGGCATACTGATTCAGCTCGAATGAATTTCTTTGAAATAGTGGGGTCAATCTAGATAATAAACTGAGATTTTCTAAAAACGAATTCACACAATGGTACATCTCTTTGCTTCTTGAAGGATCCAGAGGAATGCTTTCACCAAAATCAAAGATCGTATTATACTGATTGTCATACTTGGATTTCCGCGTCAGATTGATTGAGTAAATCTCCCCCTCAGGAGGTAAATAAATGACGCTTGCTAAGGTTGTAACATAAGCATAAATGTGTTCTTCATAAGGTAGATTTTCGATTGAAAAATACTTCTTCATCAATTGATCATAGATTTCAGAAAACACTTCAAAACGATCTGTCATAGCATATTTTTGATCAGGATTTTGCTTTTTTGGGATGTACAAATGCTTACCCACTCTTTGTAAGATAACATGGTGCCACATTTTCGTCCGATTTGCGTCCAGCGTTAACACCCTTTGATACCTATTTAGAAATGATTCTTGAAATTCGTAATAAAATTTTTGAACCATCTCATCAAGATGAACATCCTCTTCTCGCCAGCCCCGTTGACTTGTGTAATCAAAATATAAATATCGGATATCAGCTTCTTCTCCTATCAAAGCCATATGCGGGGATAGTTGTAAGGTCAAATTATATCGTTCTAAAACTTCAGTTAGATGAGGCAAATAGCGTCTCAAGGTGCGCTCTGACAACCAAATCCGATCACACCAAGTTTCAATCGAATACTCTTCACCATCCAATAAAGCACTCAACAACGTAAAAAGCGGCTGCTGATCGATGATATCCGATAATATTTCTTCGATCGTGTAGGTACTATCTCTGTTAAAAATAATCGTTTCCTTTTTCACTTGCACAAATCCATCAATCACAGGACTGTACTCCTGCAGTAGAGCTAGGTCACTTTTTAACGTCTTTTTTGTCACACCCAATTTTGCTGCCACATCTTCCATTGTCAGTAAATCAGAGGTATCCGCTAAGAAATAAATTAAATTAATCAACCGGATCGCTTTTTTATCTGTTACTAGATCTATATACAATTTCCGCATGTTTTGCCCCCTTGGATGTGTCATCATTTTCTATTAAAATCCTTTATAGTAGTATAGCATGAGCGCTTTTAAAACACGCCTGATATGATTTTACAAACGTTATAAAAGTGGTGCAAACAAACCACAAATTTTACCTTTGATTTTTTTCCAAGGGCTTCTTTGTGCTAATTCAAGAGCCGTGATTTGTCTTGCATTGGTCCGATCCTTTTTGAAATCAGCCGCTAATTTTTGAATTGCTTGGCCAGTGTATAAAATAGCGGACACTTCGTGATTAATATCAAAACTGCGAATGTCGAAATTTGTCGAGCCAATCGTTGCCACCTGTTCATCAATGATCATCACTTTACAATGTAAAAAGGCTGTATCATCGTATTTGTAGACCTGAATTCCTGCACTGATTAACTCTTCCAAGTAAAAGTCATTGCCATAATAAGAAAGTTTTCTGTCCCCTTTTCCTGGAATGATGATTTCCACCTTGATACCATTACGAGCAGCTCTTCTTAATAAAGCCAACAGTTCATCATCTGGCACAAAGTAAGGACTGGCAATGGAAATTTTCTCTTTCGCTGAATCGATCAAATTAAACAAAACATCCCGAACCACGCGTTCTTGATCATATGGCCCTCCATAAATCACTTGTCCTTCATCACTTCCTACTTCAATTGTAGGAAAATAGCTTTCCACCATAAACTCATTCGCACTACCAGCACTATTTTTCATATAAAGCCAATCATATAAAAAACTTTCTTGTAATTGCGTCACTAAAGGACCAGTTATTTGCAAATGTGTGTCCCGCCAATGTGAAAATTTTGGTGTTATGCCTAAATATTCATTTCCAATATTTAAACCTCCAACAAAACCAAGCGTGCCATCGATGACAATCACTTTTCTGTGATTGCGCCAATTCGCTCTCGCAATATGATAAAGCGATTGGATCGGATTGAAAATTTCGACCTCCACCTGTGCTGCTTTTAAAGAATCAAGATACGCATCAGATAATTTCACTGAACCTAATCCGTCTACTCCAAAGCGAACCTTTACCCCTTCTGAAGCTTTCGCTATCAAGATTTTTCTGAGCTTATCTGCAAGTTCATCTTCCTTTATTATGAAATAAAACAAATGAATATGATCTTTCGCTTCATTCAAAGCCGCAAAAATAGCGGAAAAGGTCTCTTCACCATCAGTAAGTACCTCAAATTGGTTGCCTCCGACTACGGCTTTTTTTGACAATCGTTCATTTTTTTCTTCCAAAGAACTTAATGGTTCCAGCATCTTCGTATTTAAACTCTGAACATAACGCACCATTCTATCTTGTTCTCGCTTTTGGATGACATTGCTTTTTAAGTTGCTGCGCCCGAAGAACAGATAGACAAACAACCCTACAACAGGAACAAAATATAACGTCAACACCCAAGCCACTTTAACGCTCGTGACATCCTTCCGTCTAAAAACAATATACATACTTAGTAAAATAGAAATCAGTTCAAACAATGACAGCATAATCAAAGCAAACTGTGGAAAAAAAATAAAGATCAATAAAAATGTGATGATTGTCACAATTGAAACTATACTAAATTGACGTAATGTTTGATTCATGAATACTCTCCTTAAAATAACACGAGTTTTTTATTCAACCACTATAAAAATGGTTGACTTCCTTTTCTAAAAAAGCTTATTTATTCATTATAATAGCGGATAAAAATCTAATAATACAGGCATTTTTTTCACTTTAAAGGAAAACATTGCCAGAAAATGTGACTTCTATTTGCTAACCCCTTACCCCTGTTGACTTGAGCTTAAAATAAAAAAACATAATGACAAAAAAGGGCGTTTCAGTCCTTTTTTTGCCATTCACTTCAAGAACCCTCCGTGGTAAATTTGTGACATAGTAAACAATCTAACCAGAATGGATGGTGATTAATCATGAAAATCGAGCAGTACTTTTCTTACGGCTTCCTTTTTGAAGCCAAACTTTTGAATAAACATGGCGAAACAATTGCAAAGCAGTTTGTTTCGATGGAGCCTAATGAAGAAATTGCCATGGAAAAAATAATTTCTCATATCTCTTTACTGCAAGATTTTAAATTGCATCAAATCAAACTGATCGATGAAGTATGGATGGTTACAGAATAAACGATTGTTAATAAGAAAGGATGTTTTATATGAATAAGCAAAGATTAGTAAAGACATTTACTGAGTTGGTCCAAGTCGCTTCGGTTTCACGTGAAGAAGGAAAATTTGTCCAATTATTGAGCGACAAATTAACCACATTAGGTTTGACGGTCACAGAAGATGATTCAATGAAAACAACAAAACTTGGCTCGAACAATTTGATTGCCAAATACACTGGAAATTTAGCGAAGGAGCCAATCTTCTTCTCTTGTCATGTGGACACTGTAGAACCTGGTGAAGGAATTGAAGTGATTGAGAAAAACGATATTCTGTATTCTAAAGGTGAAACGATTTTAGCCGCAGACAATAAAGCGGGTATTGCGATTCTTTTAGAAATGATTGAGACGATTTTAGAAAATAATATTGAAACAGGACCGATCGAGCTTGTCTTTTCTCCTGGTGAAGAAATCGGCTTGATTGGTGCAGCAGCTTTAGATATGGCATTGTTCGATTCAAAATTTGGCTATGTATTTGATAATTCTGGACCTGCTGGAAATGGCATCGTCGCTAGTCCTTTCCTCTATATGTTTGATATTGACGTTACAGGAAAAGCTGCTCATGCTGGTTTAGAACCAGAGAAGGGGATTTCAGCCTTCTCGATTGCTCAAACTGCATTAGAAGGAATTCCTTTTGGCAGACTCGATGAGCATACTACTTCAAACATCGGAAAAATGTCTGGTGGTGCAGGAATCAATGTTGTGATGGAACACTTAATGATTCAAGGGGAAGTACGATCGATTTCAGATGAAAAAGCCCGTGACTTTCTAACGACATTAGAACAATCATTCAAACATGCGACTGACTTACATGGTGGTGACTTTACTCTTTCAGTGGATCAAAAAGCAACTGGTTTTCATCTAGCTGATGATTCTGATCCTGTTAGAATCGCGAAAGCTGCAACAGCCAAAATTGGTCGAATCTTTGCTCCTGAAATCAGTGGTGGCGGTAGTGATGCCAATATTTTTAACGCACAAGGCAAACCAACGCTGAATTTATCAATCGGATATGAAGAAATTCATACGGTCAACGAATATATCCCAATTGCTGAAATGCTAAAGTCAGTTGAATTAGCGTTAGCTATCGTCAATGAAATGCCCGACAGCGCTTCTTCAAGTGGGTCAGTAAAATGACTGCGCTGCGTAAAGTTCAAAATATCTCTTTAATTATCCTAGCGGTCCTACTGCTGAGCATTTCCATCAATATGTTTTTAGGTCCTCATCAGATAGCGGCAGGCGGGGTGAGCGGATTAGGTATTTTGGCAGAAGCGGCCTTTTCGATCGATCGGTCAATCGTTGTGTTGGTCTTAAATTGTTTGATGTTGCTTTTAACGATCATCTTTTTAGGTAAAAAAGTTTTCTTTAATACACTGATCGGTAGTTTATTGTTCCCATTCTTTTTAGCCGTCGTTCCTGAAATCATGGTTACCTCAGATCGTTTACTCTCCGTGCTTTTTGGCAGTGCGATTTTTGGCATCGGTGTTGCGATTCTGTATAAAATCGGTGCTTCTAGCGGTGGCACAACAATTCCACCACTGATTTTACAAAAATATTGGCATATCAATACCTCAACAGGTTTACTCGTGACCGATGCCTTGATCGTCTTACTGAATGTATTTATTTTTGGTGTTGAATCGTTTCTCTTTGCGATCTTGTCGATCATCATCACATCCATTGTCATGACTTATATCGAAACAGGCGTGAAACGAAGAAAATCTATCTTGATTTTCAGTCAGGATAAAACAACTGAAATCAAAGAGGAACTACTGCACACTGTAAATCGTGGTATCACACTTTTCAATGTTACTGGGGGTAAAACGCAACAGGAAAATCAAATGCTGATGATCGTCAGTTCAAATAGTGAGTATCCTGCCGTTATGCAAACGATCGATCGTATCGATCCAACGTCATTTGTGATTGTATCAAATGTTGCTGAAGTACACGGTTTAGGCTTTACGTATCATCCTATTCAATAAAAATAACCTATCAAAAAAGGAGTGCAAAAATTATGAATTCTGTGTTAGCTTTTACGATTATTATGCTTGTTTGGACGGTTAGCGATTACATTTCTAAAAAAACAAAGTCACTACTTTCAACACTATTGATTGCCTCGTTGATCTTTTTAGTTGGCTTTAAAACAAACCTGTTTCCAGAGGATTTATTGCCTAGTTCTTCATTACTAGCTTTAGGAACAACTGTGGTCGGTTTCATCTTGGTTCATCTTGGTACAACAATTAGTTTGAAAGAATTTAAGCAACAGTGGCGAACCTTTTTGATTGGAGTAGCTGCAACGTTGGGAATTGTCGCAGCATTATTACTTGTCGGCCCTTTATTTGAAGATCAAAGTTACGCTATTGCAGCGATTGGGGCAATTTCTGGTGGAACAATTTCCATTATCATGGTCCAAGATGCCGCTATAGCTGCTGGCTTATTATCTGTTGCTGTTTTACCTGTTTTGATTTCGGCCTTTCAAGGGTTGATCGGTTTTCCATTGACTTCATTGATTTTAAGAAAAGAAGCCAATCGCTTACATCAAGAATATCAAGAAAATCCAGCGGCTTTTGCCAGCACTGAAAAAGTGGTAGAAAAAGAAACGAAAAAAACACGTTTACCTGAACTTTTTCATACAACAGCAGGTACACTATTCGTTGTTGGGGTAACAGTATTGCTTGCTACCTTCGTTAATAATCTAACCAATGGCATGATTAACACATTTATTCTCTGTTTACTATTTGGGATCGCGTTAAGAGAATTGAATATTTTCAAACCAAATATTTTAAATGGCATTGATGCTTATGGTTTGATGATGCTTGCTATTTTGATCATTATTTTTGGTCCATTAGCCACGATTTCTATTCATGATTTAATTGAATTGATTCTACCGTTGACTCTTTCATTTTTAGTTGGTGTTACCGGAAATGTATTATTTGCTGCAATTGCTGGGAAGTTTCTTGGCTATAGCTTATCGATGTCGATTGCAATTGGTTTAACTTCATTGTACGGCTTCCCTGGGACAATGATTTTGAGTCAAGAAGCCGCAAAAAGTATCAATGGTACACCAGAAGAAATTGCATTGATCGAAGGGCAAATTTTACCTAAGATGGTCATTGCAGGTTTTTCTACTGTTACGATCACATCTGTATTTATTACAGGGATCTTAGTTAATTTAATTGGATAATGAAAAAAATAAAAGTAAGTCGTTTTCTTTCCGACTTACTTTTATTTTTTATTTCTCTTCGTATCATTCAGTGATCCCTTTTAACTCAATGGTTTCTTTCTCTGTCTCTTTCCATTCATTCATTACTTTCTTATAGCGATAACGAATAATCACTGCTGCCACAACACCAATAGCAGTCAAACAGATATTTAATCCAAAAATCAGTGAAACATTGATTTTTTCTAATTGCCCAGTAATATAAGGAATGACCATCACAGAAACAGACGTTGCAATAGAATAATAGCTGGTGATTCGACCTTTGCCTTTTGAAAACAACTCTAATAACACTGCCAGCCCTAATTGCCAAATTCCCCCTGCGGCAAAAACACCGATACCGATTGATCCAACTAAAAACATTGGTACACTTGGAAATAATGTCATGCCAATCAATAAAAACAATGAAACGAATGTACACCAAACAAGTAATAAAGTCGGGGCAACACCTCGTTTAACGATCAATGATGTTAAAAACACTGAAGCAAATGAACCGATACTATACGCACTAACTAAAACCAAACTATTTGAATGGTTCATAAGGTTTAATGATTCCGCGAATGACGGTACCCATAAAATAAAGATATTGAAAGTAGACACACAAGTAAAACTAAAAACCAATAACGCAATTCCTTCGACTTTAAACAACGGTTTTTTCGCCGCTGGTTCATGGTTAGCTTCAGCGATTATTGATGATTCACTTGCATTCGTTTCTATTCTTTGCGGAAATCCAAGTCTAGATATATACAATAAGTTAAGAAACAGACCCAACGCACAGCCAATAAAAACAAGTCCATAATAAATCCCATTATCCAGCATAAACCGCGTTAATAACGGCAAAATAAACTGTCCCAAAGAAATAAAAGCCTTATTTAAAACACTAAGTGAGCTATTATCTTTTTCGTTTGGATAAGCTTCCATCAACGTTGGATAGGTACTCGTATCTAAAAAAGCATTACTAAAACCAGCAAATAGTGCAAAAAAGAGCCCTTGTAAATAATTCTGACTGATCAAGATCCCCAGGAAGAAAATCAGATAACTAATAATACCAAGCTGAACTGTTTTTTTCCGACCAAATTTATCCGAAAAGTACCCTGCAAAATATAAAATCAAGACACGTCCTAAGCCAATGCCACTAATCACTAAAGTTACTTGTTGCACAGTGGCTTGCCAACTATCCATCAATGCATGCAGGTTCTGAGATAAAATAATCGCTGCCATCCCTTGAAAAATGAAATTTGTGTATAAAGAACCGATCAAAGGTTTGTAGTTTTTTTTCGTTGTGTCCATCGCTATTCTCCTAATTGTTTAAAATTAACTTTGCTCAACATTTCACTATCTATAGTTTAAGAAGAAATGCCTATAATATCTAATGCTTTATTTTCATATAATCGATAAATAATATTTATTGATTACATGTATGAATTGATTTTTTCTAATTTTGAAGATAATTATTTTATTATTGCCTATGCTTTGCGGCAAGTCAATGTTTTTTCATATAAAAATAATAAAAAAACTGTAAACGAGTCTAATAACTACTTGTTTACAGTTTATCTTTAATATAAATAACTTAAATCACTCGCTACCGTTGGGTAAAGCATGATCATACTATTGACTTTGTTTGCTGCTAATTTTTGATTGATCATTACTGTAAACAAATTGATCAATTGATCAGCTTCATTTCCTAAAACGGTTGCACCGACCAATAATCCAGTTGCTTTTTCACTGACGATTTTCGCTTTGACTAAAGACTCGTTGAGATGCTTATACGTAAACCAATGTGATAAATCTAACTCTTTCACTTCATAGTTGTCATTAGCTACTGTTTTGTCATCAGTTAAACCGACCTGGGCTAATTTAGGAGAACTGAAAATAATGGTTGGGATAGCTGGATAGTCAATTGCTTCTTGGACGCTTCCAGTGAAAAGCTTAGCAAGATAGCTCCCTTCAAAACTAGAAACGGGTGTTAATTTAGGTTCATTTTTTTGTAAACAGTCTCCTAAAGCATAAATCGTTTCCACAGTGGTTTGTAAATGATCATTTACGTTAACGCCTTTGTGCGCATACTCAACCCCTATTTTTTCCAATCCCATATTTTCAAGGTTCGGAATTCGGCCCGTAGCACAAAATACGCGATCGACGATTAGACTCCCCTGATTAGTCAGCTCAACTTTAAATTGTCGTCCTTGCTTCGTGAGCGTTTCAGCAGATTCATTAAAATGAAAATGAATTCCTCGTTGTTCAAGATTTCCAATCAACTCACTTGTTAAGGCTTCATCAAACCCCTTCAATGGTCGTTGGTTATGATGAAGCAAGTGAACCTCACTGCCACAACTATTGGCGATATTCGCTAGTTCAAGTGAAATATAGCCGCCGCCAACAAAAGCGATTTTCGCAGGTAGCTCCTTCATTGACAAAAAATCAGTGCTTGTACCGAAATACTCTTTTCCGGGAATATCCAATATAGCTGGTCGTTGTCCAGTCGCTAGGATAAATTTATCAGCTTGATACTCCGTTGATTCTACAAGGATCGTCTGCTTGTCTTTAAACACTGCTCGCCCAGTAATCGTTTGGATACCAGAATTTATTAGTCCTTTTTTTTGCTCGGTTGGAACAGGTTTCGTAAAGGTTTCTTTAAAGCCCATTAATTCTGCCCAATTGATTTTAGGAACACTATTGAACCCACGATTTTGCAATTGAGCTAGGTTATCTTTCGCTTCAACGACTCCATAGAGAACTTTTTTAGGATCACATCCTCGATTTGGGCAAGTTCCGCCCCAAAGATCAGCTTCTACTACTGCTACTTCATTTCCTTCTGACGCCAGATCATAAGCCGCTGCCATACCGCCTGGTCCGCTACCGATAATGATTACATCAAATCGTTTCATGGTGATTTCCTCCTCTAGTTGCTCTCGTTTAAACACTGTCGCGTACACATCTCATCGCTACTACACTTTCATTATAGCAATCGATCCCTAAAAGCGCATATGTTACGACGCTAAAAAAACGTTCAGATGACGGATGCATCACCGAACGTTTCTCTTATTTTGGATGATTTTCTATAAAATGATAGACTGCGCCGATCAGATTAGCATCATTTCCAAACTGACACGCCACTATTTCATACGTCAACTCTGTCACAGCATTTTCTAGTAAAATCCGTTTTAATTGACGATCGACCATTGGAATCAGTTGGCTATTTCCAGACACGCCACCACCGATCACGATTCTCCCTGGATCAAAGCAGACGAGTAGATTATAAATTCCTCTTGCTACAGATGCATAAAATTTATTCAACAAGTGGCTCGCCAATTCATCTCCTGTTTCCGCTAGTTCAAACAACTCCTGCCCATCAATATTAGCGCCAGTAAGCTGGTTATATTTTTTCACACATTTTACTGAACTCCCTAAATCGCTTAATGAAGAGGATTCATTTAACACCATATAGCCAAACTCACCACCAAATAGATTGCGACCTTTGACGAGTTTCCGATTGATCACAATTGCTCCTCCAATACCTGTGCCGATCACAAAAAAGATCGAATTTGCAACATCACTTGCAGCTCCTAGCCAGACTTCTGCCAACGCTGCACAATTGGCATCATTTTCCATCGAAACAGGGACGTTAAATAGCTCCGTTAATTCTTTTTGTATAGGAAAATGGTGGAGGTATGGTACAGCACTAACCCCGCGAATCTTACCTTTTGCTTCATCCACTAATCCTGGTGCACTTAAGGCGACGCCTGTAATCTGTCGTTCACTCTGAATTCTATCAAAAACCTGCTTAAGTGCTATTTTCATTAGAGACCAATCTGCTGGTAAAGAGAACGAGTCTTGTTGAACCAATTGTTCATTCACCCAAATACCATATTTCACTGAACTACCACCAATATCAAATGCTAGTATACACATCTTATCCTCCTTAATTTAACGCTTCATTCAATCGATGACAAAGTGTTTTGGTTTGATTATAAATCTCCCTATATAGTTCATAAACAGCCTGATAGCTTGCAACGGCTTCTTCATTTGGAAAATATTCTTTATCATAGACAACAAATTGTTTCGCACATTCTTTTACCGTAGCAAACCAGCCAACGCCTACTGCAGCTATCATTGCCGCCCCCAGTCCTGGCCCTTGTTCTGTTTTTAAGGTAACGATTTTTGCATTAAAAATGTCTGCTTGTATCTGCAGCCATAACTCGCTTTTTGCCCCACCACCTACAGATACGATTTCTTGAAATTGTTTTCCTGCAATGGTTTGCATCATGACTTGTGAATCTTTTAGTGAAAATGTAATTCCTTCTAATACTGCTCGCGTAAAATCACTAATAACATGACTCGCATCCATACCTATAAAACTACCTCTAATTTTACTGTCTACATGCGGGGTCCGTTCTCCCATGATATAAGGTGTAAAGAGTAATCCATTTGCGCCAATCGTACTGTTTTTACTACTTGCTACTAACGCTTCAAAGGTCTGCTCCTTTGCAAAGGTTTCTCTAAACCAAGTCAGGCTTTGACCTGCAGCCAACGTGACACCCATTGAGTAATAGGTGTTTGGAATCACGTGATTGAAAAAATGCAATTTTCCTTGATAATCCTTTTCTTGTTCACCCTCATAAGAAAGAAAAACACCTGAAGTGCCAATGCTACACATCCCGCGATTTTCCTCAACGATCCCAGCCCCTAGCGCCGCACAAGCATTGTCTGCACCGCCTGCAAAAACACATACATCCGTTTTAAGACCTAACTCTTTAGCAAGCACTGGGTTGACCGTGCCAATATTTTCTAAAGAAGATACTAAACTCGGCAACAATGTCCGATCAATGCCAAACGTTTCAGCTATTTCCATATCCCACTGTTTATCCATTACATTCAGTAATAAAGTACCCGCAGCATCCGAACATTCCATTTGTTGGTTTCCAGTCAGCCAAAAAGCAAGGTAATCTTTAGGCAATAAAAAGCTTTTTGCTTTTGCCCAAATTTCTGGTTCATGTTCTTTGATCCACAATATTTTTGGTAAGGTAAACCCTTCTAAGGCTAGATTCTTTGTCTTTTCTACTAATCGTTTTCCAAGTTTTTGCGTGATTTCTTCACATTGCTTCGTGGTTCGGACATCATTCCATAAAATTGCATTTCTCAGAGGTTGCTGTTTTTCATCTAATAAGACCAAGCTATGCATTTGCCCTGAAAAGCTGATTCCCTGCAATTGTTCTTTTAACTCAGGCATTTTAGCGATCAATTTTTTTAAAATCGTTTCTGTGGCGTGTAACCAATCAGCTGGATCTTGCTCACTATACCCTTTCTTTATATGAAATAAGGGATACGGTTCTGAAGCTTCCAATACAACAGTTCCCTTTTTATTGACAACTAATCCTTTGACTGATCCTGTTCCAAGATCGATTCCAATCACATAGGACATCTTGTTCCACCTTTCTTTCAAACTAAAATAAAGCGCTCACATTTTCATCAGATATAAAACAGGCTGGATCAAACTCATTGAGCTTTGCTCCAGCCTATTGATTTTTACTATCGGTTAAACATTCGTTCCATTTTCTTGAATCACTTTTTGATACCAATAGAAACTGTCTTTTTTGTAGCGATTCAAACTACCATCTTGCTTTTCATCTTGCTCAACATACACAAAACCATAGCGTTTTTGATAGCCATTCAACCAGCTCAATAAATCTGTATATGACCATGTGCAATAGCCTAAAACATCCACGCCATCTGTGATTGCTTCTCTAATTGCATGTACATGGCCCTTCAGATAATCAATCCGATAATCATCATGGATTGCTTTATCCTCAGTTAGTTCATCATATTCGCCAAGACCATTTTCTGTAATCAGCACAGGAATACGGTAGCGGCTTGTGATTCTTCTTAGTCCGATACGTAACCCTTCAGGATCGATTTCCCAATCCCAATTTGTCCGTTCTAAAAACGGATTTTCCACACGTTTGAAGACGCCTGGTAGACCAGATTCTTCTGACGAACCCTTTTCACCTGTCGTATTCATTTTGCCTAAGCCAACACCATCAAGTGGGTTGAAGACAACCGTATTGGTTTGATAATAGTTGATGCCTAAAAAATCCGGTTTGCCAGCGGCTAAAAGTTCTTCATCTCCTGGTTCGATTATTGGAGCTAATCCTTGTTTTTTCAACATTTTCAAAGCTGCAATCGGATATTTCCCGAATAAGTAAACATCCATCCAAAAATGTGCATTTA
The DNA here is from genome assembly GCF_001886225.1 of Enterococcus silesiacus. NCBI lineage: Bacteria > Bacillati > Bacillota > Bacilli > Lactobacillales > Enterococcaceae > Enterococcus > Enterococcus silesiacus. The sequence goes on from NZ_JXLC01000008.1 coordinate 64,604, forward strand.
AATCTTCTGAGTCCTCTGCCGCTAAAACATTTTTTGGATCACTATTTAAAGAATAATTTGGCCCATAAGCAAAACTTGGTCCAATTTGTCCTGGCATATCCATATCATGAAATTTCTTGATGACCGCTGCGTTCGCTAAATTAGCATAGTGATTCGCCTGATACATTCGTTTGGGATCACTCACTGCCGGCGGATGAGATGCCATTAAATACCCATGACTGATAAAAATATTCTGCTCATTTAAACTGACCCAGTAATTGACTTTTCCACGGAATGTCTCAAACAAAACAGTCGCATAATTCGTAAAGTCAGCAACGATTTTTCTTGATTCCCAGCCTTGATACTCATCTTGCAGCGCTTGCGGCAAATCCCAATGGTAAAGCGTTAAAACAGGTTCAATTTGATTGGCGATCAATTCATCCACTAAATCAATATAAAATTGCAAACCGGCTTGATTAATTTCACCACGGCCATTTGGAAAAATCCGTGTCCAAGCAACAGAGAAACGATAGGCTTTTAAGCCTTGCTCTTTCATTAGCGCAACATCTTCTTTATAACGATGATAATGATCGACCGCCACATCCCCATTAGTGCCTTTGAATGTTTTGCCAGGAATTCGAACAAATTCATCCCATACGGAAACACCTTTGCCATCCTCTTGCCATGCACCTTCTACTTGATAAGCAGCAGATGCCGATCCCCATAGAAAATTCTTTGGAAATTGATCCAGTTGTTTATGCTCCATCGTATTGCCTCCAGTTTTATTGCGCCTCTAGTGAAATCGTCAGCTCAGATTGTGCCAACGGACACTCAATCACGCGCTCATTGTCGTGGATGTAAACGTAATTTGCTCCGACCAAACCATCTGTACGAATCACCACGTTTTTATTATCCTTCTCTATTATAATCTTAGCAAGAGGATTTCCACTACTATTTACGATTATTTGTTCATGGTGACCTATTGATAATTGGTAGCAATGAATCGCGATCGTGTCATTGTAGGCATAAGCTACACTTTGGTGTTCTTTATGGGCTGTTACTAAAATCGTGTTTTCTTTGACCCATACAGGTAAGCTTAAATAATCATGGGTTTCCGTTTGCCATTGACCATTTTTACCAACTTCTTTGTATTCGCCATTTAATAAGTGCGTCCATTTTCCTTCTGGTAAATAGTAATCGACTTGTCCTGTCTCAGTAAAAACGGGTGCTATCATCAATGAATCGCCTAAGAAATATTGTTTGTCGATAAAATACGTATTTTTGTCTTCTGGATATTCCATGAATAGTGGGCGCATCATTGGAACACCCGTTGCTGCAGTATAAACGGCTTGCCTGTACAAATAAGGCATTAGCTGAACCTTTAGTTTGGTAAATTTCCGTGTTACAGCTACAGCTTCTTCATCATATAGCCACGGTACGCGGTATTCAATATTTCCATGATATCGACTATGCGTAGACAATAAGCCAAATTGCGTCCAACGTTTGTAAATATCTGCCGAAGCACTTTCTTCAAAGCCACCAATATCATGACTCCAAAAACCAAAGCCCGATAATAAGAATGACAAACCGCCTCTTAATGTTTCGGCCATCGAAACGTATTCTGATAAATTATCACCGCCCCAATGAACAGGGAACTTTTGTGAGCCAACGGTACCAGAGCGTGCAAATAGAACCGCTTCATTTTTACCGCGTTTTTCTTCTAACAATGAAAATACGACTTCGTTATACAAGTAGCTATAATAATTATGGGCTTTTTTAGGATCGGATCCATCAAAATAAACGGCATCTGTTGGAATACGTTCTCCAAAATCGGTTTTAAAACTATCCACGCCCATATCCAACAGGTCAGATAGATATCCTTGGTACCATTTCACTGCATCTGGATTGGTAAAATCGACAATTCCTTGGCCCGCTTGCCATAAATCCCATTGCCAAACATTGCCATCCGCTTGTTTTAAGAAATAGCCATTTTTCTTTCCTTCTTCATATAAAGGTGATTTTTGTCCGATATAAGGATTGATCCAGACACAAACTTTGATACCTTTATCATGTATTCGCTGCAACATGCCTTTAGGATCTGGGAATAATTCCTCATCCCACTTGAAATTACACCATTCAAACGCCTTCATCCAAAAACAATCAAAGTGGAAAACTTCTAAAGGAATTTCACGCTCCAGCATTCCATCAATAAAGCTCATGACCGTTTGTTCACTATAATCCGTTGTAAATGACGTTGACAGCCATAACCCAAATGACCACGCTGGTGGCAAGCCTGGTTTTCCAGTTAAATGAGTATATTTTTCTAAAATATCTTTTGGGGTAGGACCATAGATAATGATGTACTCTAAACTTTCACCTTCGACACTAAATTGTGCCCTTGAAACATTTTCAGACGCCACCTCAAATGATACTTTCTCCGGCTGGTTGACGAAAACACCATAACCATTGCTACTTAGATAAAACGGGATATTTTTATAGGCCTGTTCACTACCTGTACCACCATCTTCGTTCCAGATATCAACTGTTTGGCCATTTTTGATAAACGGCGTAAAACGTTCACCTAAGCCATAAATTTGCTCATCAACCCCTAAAGATAGCTGCTCTCTCATATAATGCTTACCACCAACTTGTGTGATTGCTCCTTGCGCACCAAATTTTGATTCTGTCAGCAGTTTATTCTCACCAAAAAATTGTAGTTGGAAAACATCATTTAAAGTTGCTGTTACACTTAAATTTCCAGTCGTCAATACTACTTGATTTTCGGTTTCTTCAATCAGTGGCTGAACCTCAGCTATGTTCAATTCAAAATTGGGCCCATGATTATTTTTTTCATGATGAACGATTTTAACTGAAACCATGTCTGGTTGTGGACTAGACAAAGTGATTGTACTCATGCCTAAATTAAGCGTATCGCCACGGCGCTCAATTTTTTTATAGGGAGCATATAGAATCACTGAATCTGCTTTTTTTTGCACCGAAAAAACCTCTTTCGGCGATTGAATCGTATATCCTTCTTTTGTCATCCAATACCCATCTGTAAATTTCATAGAATCCTCCTCATTTAAATGCTACTAATATTCTTTATTTCACTGCACCATCCGAAATGCCCTTAATAATATATTTTTGTAGGAATACATAAAGAATAATGATCGGTACAATCGCTATAAACAAGGCTGCCAACGCTAAATGCCATTGTTTTGAATACTGTCCGAAGAAATAAAACATCTTCAAAGGAATCGTATACATGCCTTCTTTGTTGATAACTAAAGAAGGAAGCAAGTAGTCATTCCAAAACCAAATTGCATTCAACACGATCACCGTAACGGTCGTTGGCTTTAATAAAGGCAAAATAATATACCAATAAATCTGGAACTTAGAAGCACCATCGATCGTTGCTGCTTCATCCAGAGATTGAGGAATACTTCTTAATGCGCCAAAATAGAGAAAAATTGCCATACTACTAGCTAACCCAAGATACATAATGACTAATCCAGGTCGGTTCAACATATTGGCTTTCCCAAAAAATGACACTAAAGGAATCATGATCGCTTGAAACGGAATCAATAAACCAATGGCAATCACAAAATACAAGGTATTACTCAATTTACTCTTATTTCTAGACAACGCATATGCTGCCATCGATGTACAAATGACAATCACAAATAAAGAAATCGCAGTAATCATAATCGAATTAAAAGCACTTCTAAAAAAATCTAATTTTTCAAAGGCGACTGGATAATTTTCTGTTGTAAAATTTTGCGGGACATTCAACGTGTTTTTAAAAATTTCTGATTTTGTTTTAAACGAATTAACCACGATCAAATAGAATGGATATAACCACAACAGCGTTAGGATAATCCCAGCAAGTTTGATCCACAGCGCTTTTCTTTTTTTCTGCTTGATCATAGGTCAACCTCCCGTTTTCTGGTAATACTAATTTGCACGACAGAAATCACGGCAATGATCACTAAGAAAATCACAGCTTTAGCTTGAGCATAGCCCATGTTTCTCACGGCAAAAGCTTCATTGACAATATTCATCGCGACCATTTGTGTAGAGTCAAACGGACCACCTGCGGTCAAGGCTAAATTTTGGTCATAGATTTTAAACGCATTAGACAAGGTTAAAAATAAGCTCACAGTAAACGCCGGTGCTAACATCGGAAACTTGATTTTCCAAAATGTCTGCCAAGCAGTTGCGCCATCGATTTCTGCAGCCTCGATCAATTCATCTGGGATATTGTTGATAAATGAGATATAGATGATCATAATATAACCACTCATCTGCCAGACAAATAAAATCACCAAGCCCCAAAAACCAGTATTTGTCGTTGAAAGCCACCCTTTGAAAAACTCAATCCCTGTCGCATCTCCAATTGCTGCAAAGGCTTTGATAAAAATAAATTGCCAGATAAAGCCTAAAATAATTCCACCAATCAAATTAGGCATAAAGAAAACTGTTCGAAATAGATTGTTCAACTTGTCTGCTTTTTGCGTAACAAGCATTGCCAATCCTAACCCGATAACATTGACTAAAATAATAGCTACGACCGAAAACTTAGTAGTAAACCAAATACTACTCAAAAAACGTTCATCTTGAAATGCTCGAAGGTAATTTTCTAATCCTAAAAATTCACCAACTTTGATCCCATTCCAGTCTGTCATAGAATAATAAGCGCCTGTGATCAGTGGAATAAATAAAACCACTGCCATCCCAATCAAACTAGGCGCCAAAAACAACCAAAATGATTTTGATTTATTACGCATAATGATTTTCCTCCTTAAATGAGATCAGACAGCGGCAGAAACAGAGTTTCCCGATTCTGCCGGCGCTATCTCCAAGATATTCATTTAACTGACGAACATCCTACTTGCGGTCTGCTATCCACGCTTCTTTACTTGTCGTAATCAATTCATCCCATGAAATATCCCCATTCAAATATTTTTGGAATTCAGGATAAAATTGTGTTTGAGAAAAACCATCAGGGTATTGATTATGTCCCCAAGGAACCACTTTTCCATCAGATAAATAGTTGAAAATATCTTTTGACGTTGGGTCTTGAATCGAATCAGAAGAAAAATTTGTATAGGCTGGAATAAATTCCATTTCTTCTGTGACAACTTTCATTGCTTCTTTATCCGTGTATAACCATTCTAGAAAGTCCTTGCTTGCTTCCACCACTTTTTCATCTTTATTTTTATTTACACCCCAGTACCATGGTGCTCCTGCGGCAATTTTCCCATCCGTTTCATCTTGAACATATAGCGGCAAAATGCCAAGTTTTTCTTTCGTAAATTCTGGGTCTAAACTATTCAGTGTTGGGACGATCCAATTTCCTTGGTGCACGATCGCCACTTGATCATTGGCGAAATCTTCTTCTACAGAGGTACTATAATCTAATGATAATATTGGTTGAACGTTATATTTATTGATTAGGTCTGTGTATTTTTTAAACTGATCACCATATTTGAAATCAATCGTTTTAGCATCATAAATTTTTTGAAGATTATTATCAAATTCTGGGGAAACAAAGTGAGCGCTATACTGGCTCACTACCCAGAATTCTTTGGCACTAAATCCAAAAACCGCTTTCATTTCTAAGTTATCTTTTTTACTGTCTAATGTCTTCACTGCCTTTTCAAAATCTTCATAAGATTTAATTGCTTCAACATCTACTCCTGCTTTTTTGAATAACTCTTTATTGATCAAAAAGCCAAAGCCTTCAATGTTCATCGGTAAGCCATAAACTTTGCCATCCTTAGTTGCCCCATCTAAGGTACCTTCGATTGCAGTTTCAGCTAATTTGGTATCCGATAAATCAGCTAGACTGTCGCCCCATTTTTCAACATCAGCTAAACCTCCTAGAAGGAAAACACTTGGCTCATCGCCTGATGAAAACTTTGACTGCAAAGCTGCATTAGCATCTTGTCCGCCGCCAACTGTCGTCACGTTGATTTTAACCCCTTCGTGACTTGCTTCATATTTCTTAGCCAATTCATCCAGTTGATCTTTTGTTTCAACTTTGATATTGAACACATCTACTACCGCATCATCTTTTGAACCTGAATTCGAACTACCACTTCCACATGCACTCAAGAGTAAGCCTGCTGCTGCCAAAATTGTTACCGAAAAAATAAGTTTACTTCGTTTCATTCTTATTCCGCTCCCTTTTCTTTAGACTAAATAGTCGTTCAAACGTGATTTGACATATTCCAAGTGACTAGATTCTAAGGTGACATCATCATGTTTCAAAGCATACTCTGTCAGCGTTTCTAAATTTTCTTGATCCTCGATGATTTTAGCACCGATCCCTGTTCGGTAAGATTCATAGCGTTTTTCTTTTAGCTCATCGAAGAAACGGTCTTCTTTCAATCTAGCTGCAGCTTTTAACCCTCTGGCAAAGGTATCCATTCCTGCGATATGTGCCAATAATAGATCCTCCATTTCAAAAGAAGAACGACGAACTTTTGAATCAAAATTGATACCTCCTGGAGCAATTCCACCATTTTCTAAAATCTCATACATCGCTAAAGTTGTGTCATAGATATTCGTTGGAAATTCATCTGTGTCCCAACCTAACAGGATATCTCCTTGATTGGCATCGATTGAGCCCAATGCATCATACGTACGTGCTACTGCTAGTTCATGTTCAAATGTATGACCTGCTAAAGTTGCATGATTGGCTTCTAAATTTAATTTAAAATCATCTGTTAAATCATATTTTTGTAAAAAAGCCATCGCTGTTGCTGCATCAAAATCATATTGGTGTTTTGTTGGTTCTTTTGGTTTTGGTTCGATTAAAAATTGGATAGTGTGTCCGATTTTTTTAGAGTACGCCACAGCCATTTTGAATAAGCGGGCAATGTTGTCTTGTTCTAATTTCATGTCCGTATTCAGCAATGATTCGTATCCTTCACGACCACCCCAGAATACATAATTTTTCCCGCCAAGTTTTTTGCTGATATCCAGTCCTTTTTTTACTTGGGCTGCCGCATACGCAAAAACTTCTGCATTATTAGAAGAAGCGGCTCCATTGGTAAAACGTGGATCTGAAAACATATTCGCTGTGTTCCATAATAATTTGATACCGGTTTCATTCATTTTCACTTTAATCAAGTCTGTGATTTCATCTAAATTAGCAAAGAACTCTTCTAATGAATCTCCTTCTGGCGCCACATCTACATCATGGAAACAAAAGTATTCAACATCCAGTTTAACTAATAATTCAAAGAATGCCGATACTCTATTTCTCGCAGTTTCCATTGGATCAGTTGTTTCCCAAGTACGAACATTCACTGGTTTTCCAAAAGGATCTGAACCATCTTGGGTCATAGTGTGCCAATACGCAATAGCAAAACGCAACTGTTCTTTCATCGTTTTCCCTAATACAACTTCATCTGACTTGTAGTGACGAAATGCAAACATATTCTCTGTCTCAGTGCCTTCATAGTTTACCTTTTCTACTTGCGGAAAATAATTCATCTAAATTCCTCCTATAAATGACTTGCTTCTAGTTAGTTAGTAAGTTAAACTAACTTACATAAAGAATATAAAACAATTGAATTTAGTTGTCAAGCGCTTTCAAACATTTTATTATATTTAATAAAGAGGTGGATAAATTGGTAGTAAACAAATATAAAATCAGAGAGCAAAATGAATCACTCATATTAAAAGGAATCATTGACCATAAAAATATTTCCCGCGCAGAGCTTGCGGTATTAACTGGCTTGAATAAAGCTTCGGTTTCTTCTATTACTAAGACCTTGTTAGATGACGGACTTATTTTTGAAACAGGGATCGGTAATGCCAGCACACTCGGTGGCAGAAAGCCGATTTTACTGCAGTTCAATCCTAAAGCTGCATTGATTTTATCTTTTGATATCGGTGTGGATTATTTGAAAGGGACACTTGCCTATTTAGACGGTGAAGCAGTAGTCACTATTCAAAAAAAACGGATCGTAGTCTCATCGGAAACAGTTATTGCCTTACTCCAACAAAGCATCAAGGAACTAACGGTCAAAACAGATAGCTTGATTGTAGGCATGTGTGTAGCTGTGCACGGCGTGGTAAATCAAAACGAGATCGTTTTTACCCCCTATTATGATTTAGATACAATTGATCTTCATCAAAAGCTGTCCGATCACTTTGAATTTCCAATATTTATCGAAAATGAAGCCAACTTAGCGGCCTTGGGAGAATATGTTTTTTCTTTAGATAGTAAAACCTTAGTTAGTTTAAGTATTCACAGTGGCATTGGTGCTGGGATTGTTGATGGAGGGATTCTAAGAAAAGGCCATTTTGGTGAAGCTGGTGAAATCGGTCATTCTATTTTATATCCAAATGGGAAGAAATGTCCTTGCGGCAACCGCGGGTGTCTGGAACAGTACGCTTCAAACTCTGTTTTATATGAAAACTTAGCCTCAATCAAAGGGTTAGAATATGTCGATTCGACCATTGTACAAAAGCTAGTCGAAAGCGACGATGAAAAAACAGCGGCTGCCCTAGCTGACAACGCCTTTCTACTAAGTATTGGAATCAACAACATTCTTACAGTGTATGATCCAGAAGTGGTTGTGATCAACAGTTCTATTTATCGCAATAACCCTGCACTGCTATCGATGATTACAACTCATCTGACTAGCCGCTTTGCAAGAAATGTGCAAATTCAAAATAGCAAATTAGGCAGTCAAGCAACTTTATTTGGCGGGATTGCTTTATGCTGCCAGAATTTTTTGAATATAAAAGAATTGAAACTATATTCTAACTAAGTAGAGTCCATTAAACGAACAATTGAAACGCCCACTAAAACGATTGATTTTCATTGCGATTACATCTATTAAAATGCTGAAATCATAGCAGAAAATCGATCGTTTTAAACCCAAATTAGTTGTAATAGAAAAAAATATTGAATAACAAAAAAATATATTTCTGCAAATTAAAAATAAAAAAACGCATTTTTTATTCAAATAAAATAGTTTAATCCTCTAAATTAATGGTTCTTTTAGTAATCCTGTTTTTTATTATTTTTAAACGTTTTTTTATTTCATTTTTTTTACAAACGAAAAACAGTCGATAGACACGCCTATTATTTTCCTGTTGGAGAGTGCTATACTATTGTGATATACTAGAGATGCTTTGTTTCACAGTATTTCTCTTGTGAATTTGTTATGAAAGGAGTGAAACTATTTTGGAAGAAGAATATTCAAGACGTAAACAACAGCGTCCGGCATCAGCCTCTAAATTCAGTATCGTAACTGTTATTTTATTGTTATTAATAAATACAATCGCATTGGGCGTATTGCTATTTTTAAATGTTCAAGCAAGTTCTAAACAAGAAACACAGTTAAACAGTATCGAAAAACAAGTGAGCCAGCTTGAAAAAGGACCCCGAGCAACTGAGCAAGCAGACGCAACGGACAATACAGAGCATAATGTCCCTGTAAGAGAAAGCGCTACTCAACCAAGTAGCATAAATGAAACCAGCTCAACCGCTGAAAGTTCAAGTCAACCAGTTCAAGCTACTCCTTCAACAGAGGTCGTTGGACAACAAACAGAACGCTCGACAGAACCTACAACAACGCCTGCCGCAACTTCTTATACTGTTCAATCTGGCGATACGCTTTCTGTAATCGCTGAAAAAAATAAGATATCCCTTCAAGATTTAATGTCAAAAAATAATTTAACTGATTCAACTGTTTATATTGGACAAGTGTTATCTTTACAATAGGCAATATTTTTCCCTACATAATTTTGTTCAACAAACTATTTATCAAAAAATCCCCACTCTATAATTAAGAGCAGGGATTTTTTGATACGATTTTTATCGCATATCACTCACAAAATATCACATTATACACACGTTTGATTGATTCTATAATTCAGGTTCTTAGGTATGTTGATCTCATCTTTTGATTGGATAAACTCAACAATCAGCTCAACGATTTCCTTAGACCCTTCATTGATTATAGGACAATCCTGATAGGTTGGAAAGCCTCCGCCTCCACTTGCTCGATAATCACTTAAAGCAATGGTAAATTCATCTGTCTCTTGAACGATTTTATTTTTGTAGAGCAGCTTCGTTACACGCTCGCCTGCTTTTGCACAAAGATCAATTGTATAATCGATCCCAACAAAAAAGTCAAAATGATAATGTTCAACTTTAGGATATAAATAACTTGGTGAAATAATCACTTTATGTTGTTCATCTAAACTAAAGTAATCCGCGTTTTTGTCAATAACCCGTCTCAATTGCGCACCAGTAATCTTTAATGTAATCAGCTGATTGGTGTATGGATAGGTTGCAATCACGTCTCTCATCGTTACAGCCTTATGAAAACCCGGGGACGTGTTCGCTAAAGAAACCACTGCAATCTGTGCGTTGCTGGCTTGCAGTTGAACTTCTCCGATCAACGCTACGACGGGGCTTCCATTCAATGCCATTGCCAACTTCTCTTCAGCTAATGCATCGCTGTTCAATTTTCCGATCGCTTGATCCAGCCAATTTTGTACTTCTTTTTCCACAGGCTGTAGTCGACCTACCAGCTCAGTTTCTGGAGAAGACGTGGGTTTGCCCACAGTCGACGTTATTTTGATGTTATTTTGTACTTTTTCAATATCAATTTCAAAATAATTCAGTGCATTCGCTGAAGGCTGCACAATATAAGTGCCATGTAAGAGCTGCCCTTCAATCAATAAATGCTGATGTCCGGTCAACAATAAGTCAAAATCGAGTTCTTCACAGATTTTATAACCGATATTTTCACTTGTTTTAGATAAGACCTCACCTGATTTTACATCTCGTTCAAAGCCGCCATGATAGATACAAATCGTAAGATCAACTTGCGGTTTGACTTTCTCTAATGCTTTTTTTGCAGCTATAAACGGATCAGTGATGGTAATATCCTTGATGTTTTCAGCTTTTTCCCAAACATTGATATAATCTGTCACTACGCCAACAATCCCGACTTTTAAACCATTCGCTAACGTCTTGATCGTCCATGGGAATTTTTCCGTTTGGCTTTTTGCATCCAATACATTCTCACATACACATGTTGCATCAAGTGCTTCTAAATACTTATACAAATAACTTGTGCCATAATTGACATCATGATTTCCTAAGGTAACAAAATCATAGCCTGCCTGATTCAATACCGTTGCCTGAGGAAATCCGGCTTCTGAATGGTCTTGACAATAGGTTGCTAAAGCTGATCCTTGAAGCATATCCCCACCATCGATGATTAATGTATTCTCATCTTTTTTAAAGTTAGGGATACATTTTAACAATCCCATAGCTTTTTCTTGCGTATCAGCATAGCTAGTTGGGAATAAATAACCATGAACATCAGATGTATAATAAATCTTCAGTTGTTGCTTCATTTCGTTTTACCTCACTTCTATATTAATACTTATTAACACTCGCAATGTATCCGTCGAAAATGTTATAAATATAAGTTGTTTCCACACGATAGCTTGGAAAGATCGGTCCATTGCTCGTTACACGATAATCTGATTGATCAGGCAGGAGTTGATTTTTTTCTAACCTTACTCCTTGCACTTCTTGTCTTAATAATAATTCTGCCAATTCACTTTTTGATACATGATAAGTTGAAAGCGTGTATGGTGGCTTAAAACTGGATAAAAAGTTTCCTTTCGTTGGCCCTTTCAGTTCTACTGCATAAAATGTACCTGGCACTTTTTTGGCTATATACTGATCCAAAAAGCTTAGGTCAAGTTCTTTTTCCAGCCATTTCTCATAGTCCACTTCATCATATAGATGATAACGAGCGGCTGGGTAGGCCTTTGTATCAATCAATTGACCCTTTCTATTCATCACTTGACCCGCTTGAATAGAAAAAGTTAATTCTCCAATATAATTTCCTTGATAGCCAGGCTGTACAAAGGCAGTATTATTTAATATACCGGCATTTACTCGATGCTGATGACCACAAATCACACCATCGATCCCAGCTATTTCACTGATGATTCGATATGTCTGATCTTCACCAGTGTCATATTGCGTTGGCTGCCCTGTAAGCATATCTCGTTCAATCCCGCCATGATAACTTACGATCAATACATCGACTTGGCTACGAACAAGCGGCACCCATTTGTTTAAGCTGTCTATTGCGTTGATAAATTTAAGGTCACTAATTTGATCATAATCAGTAATTTGCGGCATAGCACTGGTGATCACGCCTATCACACCAACCTTAAGACCACTACGTTCAATAATCGTGTACGGTTCAAAAATCAATTCATCTTTCAAATCCAACACATTGGCACACAAATACTTGCCTGAAAATACGGCAACTTGACGTTTCAAAAAATCGATACCATAATCAAAATCATGATTTCCTGGAACCATGACATCAAAACCAATCTTATTTGCAAGCTCGATCAAAGGTGAGATTGCTCTAGTTGTATTAAAAAAAGTAGTCTGAGGACTACCTACTAAAAAATCGCCATTGTCGATCAAAATGGGTTCATGATAGTTTGCAGCAATTGCAGGAAGAGAACAAATACCGTTCTCTTCTTTTGCTGTCGCTGTCAAAAAACCATGAACATCCGTTGTACTTAATATCGTTAATTCATTCATTTTTTTATCCTCACGACTTACTGTAGTTTTTTACGTAAATAACCAGTGCCAGCATCGATCAAAAATACTGTAATAATGATGCCAAACAAAATGATGCCAACTTTATCCCAAGCTCTTGATTGAATGGCAAATATCATCGGTGCACCGATTCCTCCTGCTCCAACTAAACCAAGCGTTGCTGCACTGCGGACGGCTATCTCAAAGTGATTCAATGCCAGTGATAAAAAGGTGGGAATCAATTGTGGCAAGCGTGCATAAAACATGGTTTGCCAAAAGTTAGCACCGACGGCCGTCATTGATTCTACTGGCGCTTCATCCATTGATTCGATTTCTTCTGTATATAATTTACCTAACATACCGATCTGATGAACGCCGATTGCTAGAACGCCAGCAAATGGCCCAGGTCCTACCATCTTCACAAAGATAATGGCATAAACAAGTTCTGGAAAAGCTCTTAATACATTGCAAATGAACTTGCCGATTTTAGAAACGATCGTATTTGATTTCCATAGATTGTGCGCGCTGATAAATGTTAATGGTAATGCTAAAACCGTCGCAATCACTGTTCCTAAAAAGGCAATTCCGATTGTTAATAGCAACAAGCTCAGTAAATCTTCTCCACTGCCGTCATAGACATACGCCCAATCCGGATGAAACAAACCTGAAAAAACAGATTTGACCATATCGAACGACATATTTCCAGCTTCCGAATAATCGATACCTGCTGCTGAATACAGAATGATCGCTAAAACAACGATAATTGGCAAATAGCTTTTTAACTTTCGATTTATGCTCATTATACCAACCTCTTTCTGATAATTTCACTGATCCAGTCGATCGTGATCACAACAACTAATATAGCTAAAATAATGATTGACACCCGATCATAGCGCATCAAACTCAACGAAGAATTCAAAATCACACCGATTCCACCCGCACCAACATAGCCTAAAATCGTCGATGCACGAATGTTGACTTCAAATGCATACAAAGAATAACTGGCAATTTGGTGAGATATTTGCGGTGCGATCGACCAAAAAGCGATCTGCATTTTTGTCGCACCGACTGATTCAGCCGCTTCGATTGGACCATGATCAATTGTTTCGATGGCTTCATAAACTAATTGTGAGACCATCCCAAAGGTAAACACAGCAATCGTTAAGACACCTGTAAACTCACCGATCCCAAACATCGCAACAAATAAGGCAGCCAACAGTAAGTTAGGGATCGTCCGCACAATACTCATTAAAAAGCGGATGATCGTTGTTACAAAAAAGTTTCTAGTCACAACGGTTGTCGCTAGAAATGCAAACGGCACAGCAAAAACGACACCAAGTGTTGTTCCCACTACTGACATTTTAATTGTTTTCAACATTGGTTCAATAATTTTAGGAATATAGCTCCAATCAGGACTAAGAAAACGTTGTAAAAAAAGACCCATCTGATCTAAGTTATTAAAGACATCTGCCAGCTCGGCCCCAGTCACACGTGCACTTGAATACACGCACAAAAGAACTAACGCGACAATAAATAAGTGCTTATATAAATCACGGTGAATCGTATCTTTTAGCTTCATTAGGCAACACCTTCAGTTTGTTTCAAAATATCTGCACCATAAATGCTGGTTAATACTTCATCTGTCGCCTCTTCTGCTGTTCCATCAAAAACCACTTCGCCATCACGCAAACCAATGATACGGCTTGAAAACTCACGAGCTAAATCAACTGAGTGCAAATTGATCACTACCGTATGATTCAAGTCTTGATTGATTTTCTTTAGATCCTTCATGATTTTTTGAGTTGTAATCGGATCTAATGACGCTACCGGTTCATCAGCCAAAATAATCGACGCTTGTTGAACCAAGGTTCTGGCAATTGATACACGCTGTTGCTGCCCACCACTTAATTCATCACTTCTTGAGTGAAGCTTATCTGCTAGACCAACGCGACCTAAAGCATCATTGACTAATGCATAGTCGTCTTTTGAAAAAATTCCGAAGATACTCTTAAATGTAGAATAATAGCCTAATCTACCCGAAATAACGTTTTTTTGAACAGAACTTTTTTTCACTAAATTAAAGTGTTGAAAAATCATACCGATATTTCTGCGAATTTTGCGCAAGTCTCTTTTATTGGCTTTTGTGATCGAAGCCTCATCAATGATGATATTTCCTTCACTGATTTCGTTTAAGCGATTGATGGAGCGAAGCAATGTGCTTTTACCCGCACCACTTAAACCGATGACTGAAACAAACTCGCCATCGTTGATGGTTAAATTAATATTTTTAAGCCCTTTGACCCCATTATTATAGGTTTTCGTTACATTTTCAAACTGAATCATGATTTCTCCTTTTTATTCTGAAAAATAGAAAAGCTGAACAAATTCCGTTCAGCTTTTAAGTCACTCATTCATGTAGCAAAGCTTTATTCTGCTGCTTTTTCCGTATACTCTTCTACTGTATCATAGTTTTTATCATCGGCTTCTACATAGCCTTTGTGTCCCCACATAGCCATCGCTTCTGCGCCTTCTGTATCTTTAGGCATTGCCAAGAAAACCTCTTTGACTTTTGCTTGTAAGTCTTTATCCATTTTCGGTTGAACAGCGATCGCATCATTGGGAATATCGCCTTTTGTTAAATACAATACTTTTAAATCTTTAAACAAATCGTCTGTTTCAAATTTTGAAGCAAACACATTACGTGCTCCTTCAAAAACAAAGCAAGCGTCTTGCTGACCATTTAAGACTGCTGTAATTTCACTTGGGATATCATTGACTGTTGTCAACGTAACATCTTTCGTCGGATCGATGCCCGCTTCTTTCATTTCAACGACTGGATAAATATAGCCACTAGCTGAGTTCGGACTTAAGCTCGCAATTTTTTTGCCTTTCAAGTCTTTCAAAGAATCAATGCCACTATCTGCTCTAACTAGCACTTCACCTTTAAAGGTACTAGACAGCTTATCTGCTTCTGGTTTCCCAGTTTCACGATTAAAAGCGCTTAATTCAGAAGATAAAATTGCTGTTGCAGCTTTTTGATTGCGGGCTTGAACGTATGCGGATGGCGGCATGATCCCAATATCTACTTTGCCAGATGCCATTGCTTCAACGATCGTTGAATAATCCGTCGCTAAGGTAACATTAACCTCGCGACCTAATTTTTCAGTTAAATACTTTGCGAAAGGTTTCGCTTTTGCTTCCATTGAGCCATCATTGTTGGTTGGAACAAATTGTAATTCTAGTGGTTTTGTCTCATCTGCAGCTTTTTTATCGCCACCTGACCCACACCCTGTAAGTAATCCTACACTCAATCCAATAACAGACAGCAACCCTAACAATTTCGTTTTCTTTTTCACTCTTTCCATCCCTTCGCATTTCGGTATCGCTAAAACAGTTGATTATTTTACTGTTCTAGTTATACCTATTGTATTTTAATGGTGTAAATTTCTCATAATATCGAAGTAAATATTGTGTAAATTTTCTGAAATCTACTTCTCTATTATTGATGTCAAACTACAGTACAAATACTTGATTATTTTCAGTAAATTCCACTGGATTTCTCATTAAAAAATGAATGATCAAGCTAAAATCAGTATAGCATAATTTCGACTTTTTTCTAGACTAGTTTTCATTTTTCACTTATTTTTTCCTCATAAACCTTTTAAAAAAAAAGGTAAAAAAAACCTTTATTAGGTGGACTTTCTAGCGTTTATTACTAATTGTTACCATTCGTATACACAGCAATTTTTGTTATACTTTAATCTTATGAGATGATTATGAAAAAACATAATCTGTTACGATCACTTATTTTCCAAAATAGTTTAGATACAAAATCAATACCAATGGAGAAGCCAAACATATCAACACAAGCAGCAGATAATAATAATACCACTTCTTAGCGTTTTTTAGCCCCAAGAAAAACGTTGCTACACTATATACCATTAGAATAAACAAGTAAATGCTGGTTCCCTTACCTACAAAGTCCATTGAACTTGCGCCCGCTATCATTCTCAATATACTATACGAAATAAGTGCTGTTAGAATTCCCCAGACAAACCAACTTATTTTTTTCAAGTAACCCATTCTTTTCTCCTTTGTGTATTATTGTCAAAATCTACTTATAGAATGCCAGCATCAATTCAACTTTATCATACAAGATAAGAAAAACCATTTAGATTTCCAATCAAATCAAAAAAACTGACACATCGTTCTTTTCAACGTTGCGTCAGTCGCTTTGATTATTTTTCTGGATACATCTCATCCGCTAATTTTTCGATTCCGTCTAACGATTGATAGCCATAACCAAACATATAGTTATAATCAACTGCATAGACTTTTTTGTTTTTAACTGCTTTCATGCTTGAAAGTTTAGGATTTTTCAGCACAGCATCAATCATTGTTTCTCCTGAAATTCCACCTTTCATCGTGCCCCAATCAGCTACGATCAAGACATCAGGATCAGTTTCAATCAATTTCTCCACACTGACTTCACCTTTTTCGTCTTTAAACACATTGTCCAGTTTCACCATTTTGAAAATATCATTAAAAAACGTTTCATTATTTGCTGGATAAACGTATAATTCTTCTGGATCTGAGGTGTGTAGATAGGCAAATGTTTGATCCTCGTTGATTTTTGCTAACTTTTTATCCACTGTTGCTTGGCGTTCCTTTAGATCTGATTTAAAGGCATCTGCTTTTTCCGTTACATTGAACACTTTCCCTAAATTGTCGATATCATCATACACTGAGTCAAAGGTACCGCCTGTGACAGAAGAGTTCAACACGAAAGTTTTGATCCCCATATCATTTAGTGTATCAACTGTTCCGACACCCCAATCTTGGTTATCAAATAGTCCCCCACGCCCATAGACTAAATCTGGATCAACGCTTAAAGCCATTTCTTTTCCGATATAGTCAGTGGATAAATGATTCAATTCATTAAACTCTTTTTCAACGGCTTTATCTGGCTCACCAAAAACAGCGCCCACGCCGACGATTTTATCCTTTAACCCTAAATGCAGTAATAACTCTGCCGCTGGTTGTGTATTCGCTAAAACTTTTTCCGGAACTTTATCAAATGTTTGCTCTTTCTTTTGCCAGCTTTCTGCGCCTTCTGCTTTAGTAAAATTTTGAACGGTTACAGGGTACCCCTCACTTTGATTTTTTTCAGTAGCTTTCTGCTCTTGTTGACCGCAACCGGCTAACAGTGTTAAACCTAATAAACTAATAATAAATGCTTTTTTCATTTTTTCGCATCCTCTTCCTGTATTTTAATGCAAGTGACTACTCTAACGAATACGCAAAACCCAATCGGTTCGTCACTGGATTTTTATAAATCGTACACTTAACACCATAAATTTCTTCGATCAATCGTTCTGTAAATAATTCTTCTGGTTTTCCTTCCGCAATGATTTTGCCAGCTTTCATCGCATAAATATAATCACAATAATGTGCCGCCAATTCCAAATCATGAAGTGCCGCCAAAACACCGATGTCTAGATTTTTCACACAGCTCAGGATTTCTAATTGATAGCGAATGTCCAAGTGATTGGTCGGTTCATCTAAAATCATATAGCTTGGTTGTTGAGCGATCGTTCTGGCTAAAATGACCCGTTGCTTCTCACCACCAGATAAAGACAGAAAACTTCGCTCAGCATAATTGACCAAGTTGGTTTTAGCTAAAGCATCCATTACGATATCGATGTCTGCTTGAGTGTCTGACTCTAACAGTTTTTTGTGCGGCGTTCTTCCTAGCAAAACCATTTGAAAAACACTCAAATCAAAGTTTAGTTCATTAAATTGATTGACCACACCTAACTTTTGCGCCACTTTCTTTTCAGAAACAGCGAGCAGATCTAGATCATCTAAAAAAACACGTCCAGCTTTCGGCTTGATTCCTTTGTAAATTCCTTTAAGCATCGTTGACTTACCACAGCCATTTGCGCCAATGATTCCCACAAATTGCTTTTTCTTTGTTTGAAAAGAAATACTGTTTACAATCGCTTCTTGCCCAATCGTGATTTCTAAGTCTTTTACATTTAGTTCCATTGTTAGCCTCCGAAATTGTAGCCTTTTTTAACAATAATGTAGATAAATAACGGTGCACCGATCACTGATGTAATGATTCCGATCGGCAACTCAACGTTTGGAATCATGATTCGAGAAAGAACATCTGCCCAAATCATAAACAGCGCTCCGGACAATGCTACGATCGGCAGTAATCGTTTATGGTCAGAGCCGATTAACCCACGCACGATATGTGGAATAATGAGTCCCACAAAACCGATCATTCCAGAATAAGCCACGATCACACCTGTCAAAAGAGCTGCTAGTAATAAATACAGCTGACGATATTTCGCCAAAGGAACCCCTAAAGTAATCGCTGCTTCGTCTCCTAACAACATTACATTTAAAATCCGATGCTGAAACAAAAAGAAGCTAGTGATCAGCACAACAACGACTGATAAAACACCTAACTTATTCCAACTTGCAGAAGCTAAACTCCCCATTGCCCAAAACGTCACTGTCTTCATGCCCTCTGCATTATTCGCCAGATAAACAATAAAACTAGAAATCGAGCTACATAACGCTCCAATCACTGAACCAGATAAAACTAATTTGACCGATGTCATTCGTCCACCAATCCCTGATAAAACAAGGACACCAAACGCCGCGGCCATTGCTCCAACAAACGCGCCAAAAGCCAAGCCAAACTGAGAGAAAATACTCCCTGTGCCAAAGCCTACAAGAATCGCAAATGTTGCGCCAAGTGAAGCGCCAGAAGAGATCCCTAGAATATAAGGGTCCGCCAAAGGATTTTGAACAACTGCCTGCATCACAGCTCCAGTAATCGCTAAGCCCATCCCAACAAAAACTGCTAAGATCACTCTCGGTGTCCTTACAAACCAAATAATATTCACTGCAGAGTGACTAGTAACTCCCTCTAAAGACCCTAAGCGACCGCCAGAAACTTTATTTAAAAGAATCTGAACGATATCCTCAATTGAAATATTCGCCTGTCCATTGATCAATGAATAGACGATGGATAAAAAAATAAGTACGACTAAAAACATAAGGATCAATGGATAATACTGATGTGTTTTGGCCTTGATCCTTACCTCATTTGTCTTGATTGCCTGCAAAAAAATACGCCTCCTGTGTATCTGAAAATCTCAACTACTTGTTTCCTTCACTCATTTCTGACACTTGCTCTTTCAAACTCTTAGTCCACTGTGCCACAGGTTTCCTACGGCTCATGGGTAACTTCATCTTGTCATCGACTGCGCTAATATCAAGTAAACCAATGATTTGTCGCTCAACTGCCACACCAACATTTTGCTTGAATACTTGATCGAAAATCACTGGAATCGTACGCCATGTCACACCGATTTGTCTAGCCCAAGCTGCTAATTGAAAATTTTGAATAAAAGCTGAGACTGCACCGATTGCTTCCAAGTTCGATTTTTCACTTGTACAAATAGGTGCAGTGACAATTAAGGTTATGGGAACATCTAAGAAATAATCCTGCGTTCTCTTCTTAGCCTTTTCTAGATTTTCTTGATCATAACGTGCCCAAATATCTAACCGTTCATAGCTATTCATGATTTCTTTCACAAATGCTTGTCGCTCTTGCTGCTCACTAACCATCACGACTTCCCAAGGCTCTTCTTTAGAATGATAGGGGGCATAGCTAGCACTTTCTAATAGATCATGTATTGTTTCTAGAGAAATCATTTGATCTGTTAACGTGCGAATCGTTCTACGGTCTCTGATGATTTGATCGATTGAATTACTTTCCATCTCATTTCTCCCATTCTCTAATCGATTTATGATAAATACAAACGTAATTTATAATTCCGTTCTCAACTGAAAATGAAAATCATTCTCAATTAGAAATTAAGAGTACCATTTCACTATTTTTTTTGCAAGCCCATTTTTGCTTTTTAAAGCAAAAAAAACGCACGTCCGAGTGAATCAGACAATGCATTTTTTTACTAGCTTGCTCACACTAATTCAAACGTTAATTGCTGCGTTTCTTTCACGTTAGCTCCGACAAAAACGATGAATTCTCCCGCTTCTTCTTCGAATAGCATCTCTTTCGTGTAAAATTTCAAGTCTGCTCTCGTTAAGGTAAAGATAACTTCTTTTTCCTCACCAGCGGCAAGTTCGACCTTTTTGAACGCTTTTAACTCTTTGACCGGACGTACGACAGATCCTGTCACATCCTGTATATATAATTGAACTGTTTCGGTCGTTGCACGCTCTGAGCTATTTTTAACTTTGACTGATACTTCAAGTGTTTCTTCCATTTTTTCACTGCTTAATGTCAATTCAGAATAGTCAACTTTACTATAAGATAATCCGTAGCCAAATGAGAATAACGGATCGTTAGGACTATCTAGATATTTGGAAACAAAACGACCTTTGTGAGTTGTACTAGTTAGCGGGCGCCCTGTTTTGAACTCACTGTAATAGATTGGCAGCTGTCCAACTGAATGAGGAAAACTCATACTTAAGCGGCCTGTTGGGTTCGTTTGACCAAATATAATATCTGCTAACGCATTACCCCCTTCTGTTCCAGGGAACCACGCTTGGATGATTGCGTCTACTTGTTCGACTTCTTTGGTTAAAACAAGTGGTCTGCCGCTGATCACGATCAAGACTGTCTTTTTATTCATAGCTGTCAACTTTTGTAAAAATTCTTGTTGTATATGTGGTAACGTAATCTCAGTCCGACTGCCAGCTTCACCACTTTGCATCGTATGTTCACCTAATGCAAAGACAATCGTATCGGCTTGTTTAGCTAAGTTTAACGCCTGAGTGAGTTCTTGCTCTTTTGTTTGTTCATTTAAGCCGATTTGTTCAATTTGATCTTTCGTTGCACCAAATTCCCCTAAAAAGGTGTAATCTTCCAGCATGTCACAGCCTTGTGTATAAAGTAAATGCTCTGAATCAAGATAGCTTTCGAAGCCCTTCTTGATTGTCACGACATCTTCACGTTTTCCATGCACCGCCCATAAACCGATCAGCTCTTGATTATCACCGTAGGGTCCGACTAATAACACTTTTTCCTTGTTTGGTGTCAAAGGTAAAACTGATTGTTTATTCTGCAATAGTACGACTGACTCAGACGAAACTTTTTTAGCTAATTGACGTTTTTCTTCTGTCAAAAAGACTTGTTCTTCCTGCTCCGCACTTGCACCACGATAAGGATCTTCAAATAAACCAAGGTCATTTTTCAATTTTAATACACGGTAAACGGAGCGATCGACTAAATCGGCACTGATTTCTCCCGCTTCAATCAAGGGCTCTAATTCTTTTGCATAACAGGGTGTCTTCATATCGATATCTGTGGTGGCTTCAATCGCCAATTTTGCTGCTTCACGATCGTTAGCTGCGACACCATGAGCTATCAATTCTTGAATTGCGGCGTAGTCGGAAATGATCACGCCATCAAAGCCCCATTCTTTGCGCAAAATATCTTCAAGTAGAAATTTATTTCCAGTTACTGGCATCCCATCGTAGGTATTAAATGACGTCATCACTAACTGACACCCTGCATCAACTGCAGCTTTGTAGGATGGTAGATAGTCTTGGCGTAGTCTACGTTCCGACATATCAACAGTGTTATATTCACGACCACCTTCTGCAGCGCCATACGCCGCAAAGTGCTTCACGCAAGCAGCAATCCCACCACCATTAAGCAAATCTTTTTGCAATCCTGTCACCATCGCTCTGGCAAATGCTGAATTTAAAACTGGATCTTCCCCAGTTGATTCTAAACAGCGACCCCAACGTGCATCACGGACTAGATCGACCATCGGGGCAAACGTCACGTGCGCTCCTGCAGCGTTAGATTCTTCCGCTGTCTGTTGATAAGCTAATTCGATCAATTCAGGATTCCAAGTCGCACCTAAACCTAACGGAATCGGAAAAATCGTACGATAACCATAGATAATATCTGCCATAAACAATAACGGAATGTTATGGCGACTTTTCTTTAAATAACGCTCTTGGATTTCCCTTGTTTTGTCCGCTCCAGTGACATTTAAGACTGAACCGACCTGATCGACGATTTTTTGATCGATCCCTAATTTTTTCTGTGGTCCAACAGCTAATTCATCTGCATGGAAAAAATCGCCTGACAACTGAACTAACTGTCCAATTTTTTCTTCCCAAGTCAATGACTTAAGTAGTTCTTTTAATTTTGTCTCTTCCATTTTTACACCTCTTCACTTTGCTCTTTCAAATAAGTCTTTTTATCTAAACGCTTGAACCATGGGTACCAGAGCAGTGGCGATAATACCAGTTGGATCACCAATTGTAAAATAATCACAGAAATACTTCCCTGAACCGCAGCATGAAATCCGATCGGTAATCCAAAAATCGCTTGTACTCCGACAAATCTTGAAACCAGCCCGATTTTCGTTAACACATACGCTAAAATCAAACCAATACTATTATTAAAAATAAACGGAATCGCTAAATCAAAGTTCAATACTAAAGGCGTTCCAAAAATCACAGGTTCTGTGATTCCAAATAACGCTGGCACAATAGAAATCTTACCAACTTCCCGATATTGCTTACTTTTAGCCCGCAACATCAATAACACTAACCCTAAGGCCATGCCGCCAAACGTAATAATATTGAAAAAGGCCAACCCAACAATATTCGGTGGTACTTGACCAGCCGTTACTGCATTCATATTTTCAACATCCATAGCCATCCATAAAGGGGTAACCAAAGGGATGATCACATTGGTCCCATGAATCCCAAAAAACCAAAGAATCTGCTGAATTAAGCTTAGAATAATCATTGCACCGATCGAGCCACCGATGCCTTTTAACGGTTCTTGAATAATCGTGTAAACAAATTGATGCATATTTCCAAATGTAGTTAAACTAAAGCCTAAATCAACTAAAATAAATAAAATCCCAATCAATACAGTAGGAACCAATGATTCAAACATTCGTGTTACCATTGGCGGTACACCTTCCGGCATTTTGATCGTCCAACCTCTACGCTTGATCGCTATAAACAAACGTCCAACAACTAACCCTACGATCATCGCTGAAAAGACACC
The DNA here is from genome assembly GCF_001886225.1 of Enterococcus silesiacus. Lineage (NCBI taxonomy): Bacteria > Bacillati > Bacillota > Bacilli > Lactobacillales > Enterococcaceae > Enterococcus > Enterococcus silesiacus. The sequence goes on from NZ_JXLC01000008.1 coordinate 88,279, forward strand.
TTGTGCACTTAGCCAAGTGGTAGGTAGTGCTGCAATATCATCCGCCGTCTTATCAAGAGGTGTGATCAAAAGAAAACTCATCAGTGAAATGATGCCAGCTGCAACGTAGTCTTCTTTTTCATCTAATTTACGAACCAAATTAATCGCCATCAAAACAGAAATATATAATGCCAGAGAACCAATCGTAAATGTATTGACTTTCCCTAATAATGCAATCACTTGTGTGAATCCTTGCAACGTTTTAGACATATTCATAAAAACAACTAATAATACCGCAACGGAGCCTATAAATACTGGACCCAACGTTGACATCATTGCCCCAGAAATGGCTTGGAGATAAGGATTATTGCCCATCTTATCAAAAAATGGACTTACCTTATCAAACAGACCAATTATCTTTTTCTTCATGTATATTTCCCCTCTCAATATCCAGTAAGCGCTTTACTTGAATTCAGTATACTGAGTATTCCCCCTCATTTCTGTGCTTATTTCGTCTTCAAATCGGAAAAATAATGACTTTTTTATTTGAAATATTTTTGTCGATATTGTTGTGGAGACAAGCTGTAATTCTTTTTAAACACATTGTAGAAGGATTTTACTGAGAAAAAACCATTAGCCATCGCAATATCTAAAACGGTCATATCAGTATCTCTTAATTGATAATACGCTTTCTCCAATCGCACAGTATTCACATATTCAGAAAAAGGAATGCCCATATATTTTTTGAAAAATCGTGAAAAATAGGCTGGGTCATAGTTAAACACTTCCGCCACTTGTTCTAATTTCAGTGATTGATTGTAGTTGATTTGCACATATTCATTCACTTGTTTCAAGCGTTCAAGATGCTTTAAGCTCTTGATTGTTTTTTTAGTGGCTAAAGGAATACTGTATTTTTCTGTCAACAGTGATAAAACCGCCAATGTCCGACTCTTAACAAGTAGGTTTGTTGCTAAATCATTGACTTGATAATCTTTAAAAATTTGATTCAATAATGTTTGAAGTTGCTCATCTTTTTCCTTCAAAGGGATCAAATTGAATAAGAATTGATCATTGTATTGATTTTGCGTCATTTCCTGCAAAAATTTTAAAGGAAACTGCATGACAAAAACTTCATTTGGTAAAGGACTTCTAGAGGAATGAATAATATTGGAATTGATAAATAAGGTATCGCCTGGTTCCAGTAAATACGTTACTTGAGGAAAACGGACTTCTAAGTTTCCTTTTAGACAATACAATAACTCTGCGCTTTCATGCCAATGGGTAGAAATCAGTCGATCTGGATTTCTCGATGTAAAAGAAAATAGTTTAAATGGATAATCTTTATTTGGTGAGATCATTTCATGTTTCATAATCAGCCCTCTTTCACTTTGATTTGACGGTTAAATTATAAGCTATTTTTTAGGTCAATAAAAAGAGAATGTTCTTTCTGCTGATTTTTCATATTGAGGGAAACTCATTTTTATGATACGGTTAATACTGATTGAACAAATGTTTTTATAATTCGTTTCAATCTGACTTTGGTTGGGGAAAAGGAGAATAATATGAAAAAAACACTAGTAGCAGTCCTTGCTTTGTCTATGGTGACACTAGCTGGCTGCGGTAATTCTAATGAGGGCAAAAAAACTTCTGAAAGTACAAAAACAGAAGCTCAATTTGAAAAAGAATCTAAAAAGCGCGAGGAAGACGCAAAAAGAAAGCAAGAATTAGTTCAAGAAATCTCAATTCTAAAAGAATCTATTGCTTCAATGCAGAAGATCCAAAAGCAAGCTGAAGAAATGGCAACAGAAAATACCATGGAAGACATGCAAGCCAACTATGATGAGGGTGTCGTATTAGGCAAACAAGGGATTGAGGATCTACAAGCTCAATTAAAGGATTCCGAAGCTGAATTAGAAGAATTGAAATAAATAAAAAGGCTGGGATGTAACTCTATGAGTTACATCCCAGCCTCAAGGAATCCGAATAAACGGTGGGAGCAGAAACAACTCCTTCGGAAATAAGCTGAAATTGCTGTAAAACACAGCAAGGTACGAGCTGATGTAGAACAGTACCTACTTGGTCACAAAAATTTGAAAAACACCGAGTAGTTACCAATCATCATCAGTTCGTAAACTTACTGTGATTCTTGGCAATTTTCGTGAATTCCTTCTTATTGCTGTAAAACACAACGAAGTATGAGTTGATGTTGCACAGTACCTACTTGGTTATCGGAGTTAAACGCTTCAGTCCCATCCTCTTAATTAGTCAATATTGCGCAATTGGAAAAATGAAACAACTTCACCAATTCCCATAAATATCAAAATTCCGCCGAACAATTGGAATAATACCAACAGACTGCTGAAAGGATTAAATGTCAAAACTAATCCAGCAATGATTAAAATCACGCTATAAATCAACATCGGTAACCAGCTGACATTGACATACGTCCGTAAATTGACTGATTGAATGGCCCGAGTAACTCCCACAATCACGATCACCAGTCCTAGGAAAATTGGTAAGATACTTACGATTCCTTTTGCAAAAACCAGTACGATTCCTGCAATTACTAGTAAAATGATCCCGCCTAGAAAACTCATTCCATAGGTACCTGTTGCTTTTTTGACCTTAAAACCATCATACAGATTTAGTACACCCATAATGGCAATATAAGCCGATATAAAATAAACAGCCAATTGGAAGACACTTCTTGGGTTAATTAAAATCAATAGACCAAAAATAATATAAACAATTCCTCGCAAAAGTGCATATTTTCTTAATTGTTCCATAACGTTATTCATTGTTATCCCCTCCATTAACGCTTTACTTGATTTCTACTTATATTGTATAGAACTTCTTGGAATAAGACGAATGATAAGGTCCAACTTTCACGATATTTTATAACACTCTTTACTCAGCTAATGCTCTTTTTCTTAAATAAAAATCTGAGCAACAGTTAAAAACAATCTTTTCACTCTTATTAAAAAAAAACATTTCTAACTGTCGCTTATTATTTAATCCTCTATTTCCTTTTCAATGACCTCACCTGTTTGTGCATCGATTTTTATGGATATTTCATCATTTCCAGAACGTACTTTGACCTCCCAATAGGTGATAGACAGTTCTCGGTCTAAAGACCATTCAACAGCTTCTCCCTGTCCAGCACTTTCCTGTGCTATTTTTGAAGCTTCTTCCAAGGACTTCAATCCTTTTAAATCCAAGGCTTTATTTTCTTTTTCTACACCATTTTGCTCTTCACGATCTAGTGTTTCTTCTCGCTCTTTTGTTAATTTAGCGGTTGCTGCATTGATTTTCACTTCGTATTCCTTACTATCATCGACTCCTTGAATCTCATAATAATAAGAGCCAAAAGAGGTATCTAAATCAAGTGAAGTAATCGCTGTGTTGGGATACGCTTCTTCGTATGCTTTGATTGCTTCTTCAACAGTCACTTTTATTTCAGACAAATTTGCTTTATCTGTTGTTTTTATACTAGACTCATTCGTCGTTGACTGGCTGAGCGTTTCACTGCCGGCCTGACTTTTTTCGTTACTTTCCAGTGATTTGTTGTTGCTTGTACAACCTGCCAAGATAACGCCTAAACAAACTGTTGTTATAATCATTTTTTTATTCATATTGTTCATTCCTTTCAATTTTCCTTTGCTTTACACTATTATCTTAACAGCAGAGCGAACAGAAAAAAATAAATCTATGTGAAAGTTAAATGAAGAAATCTTCATTTTTTATAGACTAGTTGCTGCAAAGGTTAGAGTAAAACAAGTTCCTGTAGGCCTTGCATCCGTTACTACGATATCTCCTTGATACAACTCAACCAATTCTTTAACAATTGCTAAACCAATTCCTGTACCCGGAATTTCACTAGAACGCGATCGATCCACTCGATAAAATCGTTCAAACACCTTACTTTTTTCTTCGTTTGAAATACCGATTCCAGAATCCTCTATCATTAGATAAATGTGCTGACCCTTAGTAAAAAGCTTAACGCTAATTTTTCCAGTATCATCTGTGTATTTCACAGCATTTTCAAGCAAGTTTCTAGTCATCTGATAGAAATGTTCTGAACATCCTTTGATCACTATTTTTTCTTCAATTTGGACAATCAAACTTTGAGGCATCATGACTTTTAGCTCGTTGATCGTTTGCTGGATCAACAATGATAAATCAATTACTTCTGTCTCCATTTGGTTTTCCAGACGACCTAAAGTCAGCAGTTGTTCAACCAGTATTTCCATTCGTTTTGATTCTTTGTCAATATATTCTAATGACGTTGGGATCACTTTAGGGTGGTTTTTTCCACGGCGTTTAATCAGATTGACATGCCCACGAATAGCCGCTAGCGGTGTACGTAATTCATGTGATGCATCGGTGACAAATTGCTGCTCTCTTTTTAATGATGCACGCTGTTTTACGAGTAATACATTAAATGATTTCGCGATATTTTGAACTTCCAGTGGCGTCTTTGGAACCGTTAATTCTTGTTCAGCAGATGAACTTTCCAGCTGACTAATTTCCTGATCCATAGCAACTAATGCGCCACTGATTTTCCTTGAAAAACGATACGTGACCAATGAACCAATGCCAATCACGATAATGGTTAGAAAAATGGTAACTGAAAAAATTCTTTCAATCACTTCAAATTGATCTTCCATATCCACTAGAATAGTGACTTTGGTCTGTCCTGTTTGAAAACTTGTATAATAATAAGGTTCTATCTCACTTGTCCATAACACCCGATCAAATAAAATGAATTGTTTCAAAGTAGGAAATTCATCATACAATTCTGCGGCATCATCAGATGAAAAAATCACCTCTCCGCTTTCTAAACCAACGCGAATCAAATAAGGAGAATTTTCTTTAGGAACCGAACCAGCTAAAGTCTTTTGCCAGTCATTTGCCGTTTTTTTCTGATCACTTTTCAGCGACTCTTCTACTAATACCGTCTGTTCTTTCGTCGATTCATATAACTCTGCAATCGTGATTCCCATGATTGCTAGGCTTAAAACCAATACAGCAGAAACAAGTAAGCCAATAAAACGAAGTGTCAATTGAAATTGGGTAGTATTTTTCCGTTCACGGAACGTCTTTTTAGTTTTCTCCATCGCTGGACCTCAAAACATAGCCTACTCCACGAACCGTTTGAATCAAACGCTGATTCGGATTGTGATCGATCTTGTTTCTCAGTGAGCGTATATAGACATCCACAACATTCGTCTGACCAAAATAATCATAGCCCCAAACCGCATTGAGCAATTGATCTCGTGTTAAAACGACTTCAGGCTGTTTGATCAATTCTGCTAATAATTCAAATTCCTTTTGTGTCAATTGAATCAGCTCTCCAAAACGTTCAACGGTTCGCTTGGTCAAATCTAAGGACAAGTCACTGTACCGATAAACCAATTGCTGCTGAAGTTTTTCTTGTTGTTCTGCTCGTCTGAGGATCACTCTAATTCTGGCTAATAATTCTTCTATATCAAAGGGCTTCGTGATGTAATCATCTGTACCAGCATCCAGACCGCTAACTTTATCGGCCAACTGATCTCTAGCAGTCATCATGATAATTGGCACTTGGCTGTTACGGCGAATCCTTCTTGCAACGGTGATTCCATCATATTTTGGCAACATCCAATCTAACAAGAGTAGTGTAATGGTTTCTTGATTTTGTTTATATAGTTCCAACGCCAGCTCTCCATCAGGGGCATAAAGTACTTCATAACCTTCAAACTTAAGTTCTTCTGAAATAAAATTAGCCAAACTCGCTTCGTCTTCTACTAGCAAAATAACTACCTTATCCATTTTTTCCACCGCCTTTTTACATAGCGTACCCACTATTTTTAGCTTGGTCAAGCAAATTATGATGAAAAAATCTTCATTTTTATGGGACTGGTGGGATTGCGAGTGGTTGGTATTTTTGATGGGTCTAGCTCTAAACAGAGCTAGACTTTGTGTCCGCTTTTTTTGGAAAGGATACCAGGATATTTCAATCCACTAGCTCTAAACAGAGCTAGACTCCAATAACCCTTGGATTGATTTAAGTAACGGAGATTTCAATCCACTAGCTCTAAACAGAGCTAGACCGCTCCCCATAAGTCAACATCGCCAATACCTCTAAAATTTCAATCCACTAGCTCTAAACAGAGCTAGACGAGTCTAATGAGTGTATCGCAGTATAAGAATAAAATATTTCAATCCACTAGCTCTAAACAGAGCTAGACCTTCTTGCTGTTTTTAATGCCTCATCGGTCATTGGATTTCAATCCACTAGCTCTAAACAGAGCTAGACGAAAAAAATTGTAAAAACGAAGGATAGCGATTTAATATTTCAATCCACTAGCTCTAAACAGAGCTAGACTTTTACTGTTTGGGTGTTAGAGCAAAACGAAAGATTTCAATCCACTAGCTCTAAACAGAGCTAGACTTGGCAAGTAGCAGGAGATTACGATATTTAACTAAACATTTCAATCCACTAGCTCTAAACAGAGCTAGACGTCACAATTTTGATAAATGGCTGGGTTGGCTCACTATTTCAATCCACTAGCTCTAAACAGAGCTAGACCTCTTATGTTCAAAATGTCACCCGATTGTCGAAAATATTTCAATCCACTAGCTCTAAACAGAGCTAGACGGATTTAGCCGATGCGATAAAAGGTGGACGTTTTATTTCAATCCACTAGCTCTAAACAGAGCTAGACTTTGAAGTATAGGTCGTAAGGAGTTTATACATAGAATTTCAATCCACTAGCTCTAAACAGAGCTAGACTAAAATATACAAAACACCTTCTGTTTCATAATCAATTTCAATCCACTAGCTCTAAACAGAGCTAGACGTAGGTTCGAGTCCTGCCACGTCTTTAGCAACCGAGATTTCAATCCACTAGCTCTAAACAGAGCTAGACCAACACCAGGCGGTGGCGGACATCCAGACATAAAAAATTTCAATCCACTAGCTCTAAACAGAGCTAGACATCACATGAAAATAATAACTACGGTTTTTATTTAATTTCAATCCACTAGCTCTAAACAGAGCTAGACGTATTTGTTTCATTATCTTCAAGCATTTTATATTTAATTTCAATCCACTAGCTCTAAACAGAGCTAGACAATTTATAGATATAACAAAGAACACACGATCACTATTTCAATCCACTAGCTCTAAACAGAGCTAGACGTTTAATCATCGAAAGGGGGTGTGGAAATGTTTATTTCAATCCACTAGCTCTAAACAGAGTTAGACGTCAAAGGTAAACAACAGATTAAGTGGATGCAAAATTTCAATCCACTAGCTCTAAACAGAGCTAGACACTTCAGCGGGATCACGCCCGCAAATATGTATCAAATTTCAATCCACTAGCTCTAAACAGAGCTAGACATGAGTGGATCGGATTGAGCAAAGAAACATTTAAAATTTCAATCCACTAGCTCTAAACAGAGCTAGACTTTAAGTGGGGGTATGCAAAAGAAATCCCTATGATTTCAATCCACTAGCTCTAAACAGAGCTAGACCTACTAACCAAAACACTTGAAGACGTCCAAGAATCGATTTCAATCCACTAGCTCTAAACAGAGCTAGACTATATCAATTCTTATCATGTGATCACTCCTAAAGTATTTCAATCCACTAGCTCTAAACAGAGCTAGACATCGTAATGAAGCTTTACGCCGAACAGGAAACAGAACATTTCAATCCACTAGCTCTAAACAGAGCTAGACCTACTAACCAAAACACTTGAAGACGTCCAAGAATCGATTTCAATCCACTAGCTCTAAACAGAGCTAGACTATATCAATTCTTATCATGTGATCACTCCTAAAGTATTTCAATCCACTAGCTCTAAACAGAGCTAGACATCGTAATGAAGCTTTACGCCGAACAGGAAACAGAACATTTCAATCCACTAGCTCTAAACAGAGCTAGACTAAAAAAGGAATTCACAATCAAAAGCGGTGGTTACATTTCAATCCACTAGCTCTAAACAGAGCTAGACTCATCTTTAAGCCCCTCTCTTAAATCATAGATTATTTCAATCCACTAGCTCTAAACAGAGCTAGACTGATGCTGTCGCCGCTTGACTTCCAGCATCATTATATTTCAATCCACTAGCTCTAAACAGAGCTAGACCAATGTTTACTGGCACTTCAATGGTTATACTGGAAATTTCAATCCACTAGCTCTAAACAGAGCTAGACCCCAATGTATTACTTTATCGAGAATCCACGTGGAGATTTCAATCCACTAGCTCTAAACAGAGCTAGACATCGGCTATCACATTTTTAATATACACGAAATTATTTCAATCCACTAGCTCTAAACAGAGCTAGACCACTAAAGGATGGATAGTCACTTGCTTTGAATGACATTTCAATCCACTAGCTCTAAACAGAGCTAGACATTAAGTGAGGAAATACTAAAACGTGTGTGGATTCATTTCAATCCACTAGCTCTAAACAGAGCTAGACATACTTAATGCAGCTAATGTAAATATCATCAATATATTTCAATCCACTAGCTCTAAACAGAGCTAGACAATCGTGCGATCGTCTTTTAAAACGATATTACAGGGATTTCAATCCACTAACTCTAAACAGAGCTAGACGTTGTATAGATTATCTTCTGCAATGTTGTACATACATTTCAATCCACTAGCTCTAAACAGAGCTAGACATAAACTTAGCAACAGACAAAACCAATTGGGAAATTTCAATCCACTAGCTCTAAACAGAGCTAGACTGTGAAAATGACATAAATACATGTCATTTCTTCACCTTTTCACAAATAAACCGCAATTAAATTAAATTCAGATGAGAAAAACGGCTTTTTTTAAATAAAATATACCTAAAATTTGGTGCGGATCCCCCAGTGATTTCATGTGCACTTGGGGTTCGCACCAATTTTACTTAAAATATCAAAGGAGCTTCTACATCAAAGCTTTCTTTTGCACCAATATGCTCTACTTTATTTTGATAATTATTTCCCAAGCGGTAAATACGTAAACTATCTAATTCTTCATCAATTAAATCAACCAGTTCTTTCTTCAACTTAGTTAACTCCGTTGCATCAACAACACATTCAAAAACAGAATTCTGAACACGTTGTCCATAATCTTGACATTTTTTTGCTACTTTCCTCAAACGACGAGTTCCATTCTTAGAACTTGTTGCGACATCATAAGTGATCAACACTAACATACTTTTCACCTACTTCCATAAAAACGGTGGATAACCATCTAAATCATCTCTTAAAAAGCGACTTAATAACAATGCCTGAGCGTAAGGAACTAACCCCCAATTGATTTTCTCACCTAAAAATGGATGCTGAATTTGCTCTTGTTTCTTTTCTTGCCATTTTTGAAAGAAAGTACGTCTACCATCATCCGTCAAAATTACTGCACCGCTCTCTTTTTTCACAAAATCCTTTTCAGTCACTATTTTTTTATTGATCAAGGTTAAGACAAAACGATCCGCATAAATGCCTCGCAACTCTTCCATCAAATCTAGTGCTAAAGAAGCTCTACCCGGTCGATCTTGATGCATAAAGCCAACATAAGGATCAAGTCCAACAGTTTCTAATGCAGCAGCACATTCTTGCGCTAACAAAGTATAAGCTAAGGAAAGCATTGCATTTACATTATCCAAAGGTGGTCGGCGGTTTCTACCATAAAAACCGAAATCACTTTTTTGCTGTAAAATCATTTGATCAAACAATAGAAAATAACGATTTGCTGCTTGTCCTTCGATTCCTCTTAATGATTCTAAATCCCCGACTTCGCGAATATCTTCAATGTATTTTTTTAATTCGCCAGAAATTTGTTTAAAACGTTCGACATCAACTCGCATCGTATTCTCTCTTGTCATTCGTTCCAACATCCAGCGTTGATTATATAATTTGCCAATAATAAAATGACGGGCAATTTCCAAGCTATCGGCTTCAATATCAGATAAACGATATTGCTTTTTCCGCAATGTGACATTGCCAGTTGTACCACCAGTCACTCGACTGCCAAACTTACCAGAATTCGTTAAAAAAGTAATTCCAATATTTTTTTCAGCACATTTGCGCATTAGCGCAGGGCTAGCACCTAAATAACCAGAAGTGACAATGGCTTCTATATTATGAAGTGGAACTCGATTTTTCTTTTCATCTATTTTGACAACAATATTCTCACCATCTAAAGCTAAATAGGCATCTGAGGATGTTATAAATAAGGTATTCAACAGCTTTTTCATTCACATAACCTCCGATCTAAGTAGCCTTTGACTGTTTGAACATTCATTAATTTAGGTAAACAGATATTTTGTAATGAACACTTTTTACAAAAATTTCCAGTTTTAACCTTTGGTGTATAGCGTCTTTTCCAATATTGATGCATTTCTGCTACATTTTTTTGTAATTCTTCTCGTAAAGCAGGCGTAATTTCGATTTCTTCTCGGCGTTTTGTTTCATGATAATATAAATAGCCTTTCGGTACTTCACATACTAACATCTCTTCTAAGCAAACGGCTTGAGCTGTTAATTGTAATATATCACTAAGCTCTTGTTTGGGTTTACCATGCTTGTATTCAACTGGTACAGGTAAATAAGTTCCCGTTTCTCCGTTTAATGTTACACCGTTTGGATCTTGCACAAATTCCACCACATCACAGATTCCAGTAATTCCTAAAGTTGGTGAATGGATTGGCAATGCGCGAACAATCAAACGATCTTTGCGCTTTTCACGAATTGTTGGTTGATCGGCTTTTTCATGTAAATATTGACCTTCCAACGTCAGCACATTTTCTTGCCATTGCTGCTCAATATGGATCAACGCCCATTGACGACGGCAGAACAGAAAATGTTGAATACCTGAAATCATTAAATAATCTTGTTCATCGTACATGTTATAGCCCTTCGATGACAGATAGCTCGATTCCTTCTAGTGGTTCAACAGTTACTGTGTAATCGTCAAATGATTTTGCACGATCAACTTCAGGAATTTTTTCGATTTTTACAGAGCGATGGACTTTCGCGGATGATGCTTTGCCCATTTTGCTTGGGTGTTCCCACCAGTAAACCTTTTCGACTGCCATACTGCCATCTGGACGAGCGGATGATGCGTCGTTTTCGAAAAGAGTTGTTAGGGCTTCTTTGATTTTTTCTGCATCCGCTTCGGTAAAACCTGTTTTTTCTGCTAGTTGGACGTTGATGCTGCCGTTGAAGACATAGACGCCAAAGTCGACGAAATGTTTGGTTCCCATGGTGTCAGAGCTTTTTCCGCCACCCTCACTGACTGAATTGACACTTTTTGTGATTTGCATTGTATTAATGTCGATTGGTTCAAGGCTGACTGCAGTTTGTATGGAAACTGGACCACGAACACCTACAGAAAGTTCCAATCCTTTAAATGCAAATACCTGTCCAAAACTACGCGTATCGATCCACGTTTCACAAGCTACTTCACTAAATCGGTTCACATCTGCTTTCTTTTTATCAGCAGCAATTTTATTTAATTCTTCGACAGAATCTACGCGGTCTTTCAAGCTCTTCAATCCATCATCTGCCCGATCATCAGATTGCACAAAAATTTTCTCTCCCATATCTTGTAGACGATTGCGTATTTTCCGTTTGATCGCTACATCCGAAATCTCGCCATAACCTTCAAAATTTTGACGTGGTCGGTTGCCGTTTAACGGATCTCCGTTTGGATTAGCATTTGTTACTGATGTGATTACCTTAAAGTCGATTTTGTGTGTTAAAACTGTCATGATTTATTCCTCCGTTTTCTCTTCTGTTTTTTTCTTCAAATCTGCTCGTTGGCTATAATAACCTAATAAATATTTCCCGTCTAAAGCTTTATCTGTATAGTCTTCAAACTCAAAAGAATCACCAATTTCATCTAATAATTTTTGATAATAACTTCCTTTTCCTCTTAACCTTGCTTGATACGGAATCAAATTTTCTTGAATGATCCTCCAAGTTTTTAACGGATGATTACTAAAAGCATTCATATAGCGAATCGCATTTGTACTTCTATTAATACCTGCTTTATATAAGGCACGTTCTTCCAACACATCAGCAACTGCCAACATTCTTCCAAATAAGTAACTTCTATCTTTCTGATTTTTATCTAGAGCCACATTTTTTTCCTCCTTTTTAAAATTAAAGTGTTTTTTCATTACTGCACAGGCAATACTTAATGTTTTTTCCCATTCCCATTTTTCCATGCTTACAGGATTTGACGCTCTTTGTAGGAGATTTCGAACTAGATTTATTGGAATCCTTTTTCCATCTACAACACAAGGAAATAGTTCATGAATTGTATTTTTTATCAGCGTATCACTCGCTCGTGAACCATAGGCTGCTTCGGCGATATCCCTCAAAGATGGCGCTCCCCAAAAAGTATAACGCTGCTTATTTTTACTGCCATAAGTATGTCGCCAGAAACAAGTTTGATGCCAGTCTTCAATTCGAGCAAAGTATTGTTCTTTTTCAATCGAACGATAGTACAGAATCCCCATTCTGCCTGGAGTAGCTGCATCTAGAATCATGATGTAAATTGGTTCGTGATAAGCAAGCTTTACACTATAACCATTCAAGGCTTTTTTAAACAACTCAGAAAATTGTTGATGGGTTGTATCTGGGTTTAGTAAAACTTCTGCTTCTTCATCTTTTGCAAAAATAGCATCGAAATCAAGAAAATCAGCACTGGATTCTTCTGGATTAGGAACATTCGTTTCTTTTTTCCCCCAGGTTAAAAAGACTCGTCCATCTAAAATAAATGCTTGTTTGCCAATCAACCATTTTAAGGCGTTATGGCCTTTTTGAGAGACTTCATAACTGATCGAAGCCACTTGATTTTTATCTGTAAAACGACCTTTATAGGTGAAATTCACCGAATCATTGCCAGAAATTATTTTCGCCATATCACCGCCATAACGCACTTTCGAAGGATGATTTTCTGTCAGAGGTAACATTTTGCCCGTCACATAATCCAGCCCTTCGTTCGTCAGTTCGTTTGTATAATAAGCGACAAAGGAGTCAATGATTTCTGAATCTCCCCAGAGTGGTCGTTTTCCTGTTCCTGGTTCTTGAACAGCAAATCGAACGAAAGAGGTTGCTTGTTCTCCAACTACTACACTGAATAATGCTGGTTTCTCGCCAAATTCTGCTTCTAGTTCTTTTGACCATTTGGGAATAAGTTGATGATTTTTCTCAACCATTACCTTTGCCTGTATTAAATCTTCAATTAGTTTGCCTTTTTTTAAATAACTTAAAACACTTTTAACGACTGGCTGAGAATAATCTGATTCACACCAAGCCTGCAAGTTTTCTAAATACATCTGATAAGAATTTTTTCCAGCTTTATTCTTTTTGTAAACACCACCATAGTGCTCAAAATCACCCGCAACATAAACTAAATTGTCATGGATTAAATGTGGTGCAGACGTTGAACCTGCTCTTCCAGCAGATTCGATCGTTACAGGAATCATTGTTTGAGCGTCTTCTTTTGGAACGACGCTTGCTGAATAAAATTCACCTTCTGGCATTATCGTTACTTCGATTTGAGCATTTTGATACGCATGTGCAATGGGTAAAAGTACAATTTCTTTTCCAGCCGAAGTTCGTTGGACTTTTCCTACTTGGTCGGCATTTTCTCTGTACGTTTCATATAAGTCATTCAACCAACTCATCATTCGACCTCCTGTTCCAAGGATTCAAATAACTGATCGACGGGTTCTATTTCTGAAAGTTCAAATGTTTTAGCTTGCATCGTTCTAAGCGGTCGAACTAAGGTACATGCTTCTGGGCGAGGAAACTGAATAATCCCTTTTTCCATAATCGGGTGCCACAAACGAACAGCTAGTTCGTCTCTCCCTGTTTCATCTGGATAGGATAACCCATGCACCATTGTGCCAAAATGTAGCTCACCTTCATACGCATCATAGTCCCCTTTTGCCACACCAAACTCAACAGGTTCCACATATCCCTGACATTCTCGCGTACCTAGAAAAATATCCCTTCTTCCGCCAGCTTTGATTGAACGTTTTAAAATTTGATAATGTTTATCTTCATTCCAATCGCCTTTTAAATCAGGACGATGTTGATTAAACTCAAAATGGACTTTCACTTCATAAACAGGCTTTTTCAAATACGTATAATAAGCTAAATCACTTGCACTGCTGTCATTGTATTTCATTGGGCGCATGCCTTTAGATTCCATTTGAATTGATTTAATTACACGTACTTCATCAATGTAATAAACAATTGATGGTTTCCAGTAGATACTTTCGGTAATTCCTTTTAAGGCTTGATAGGTAGGAACTTGATAGGTCATCTTTTCTCCACCCATTTTTGTCAAAGGATCAGTAAAAAGAGCATACTCACCTTCAACTCTAAAAGAAATTTGATTTTTATATTTCATTGATGCTTCCTCCTTTTTGAATGAGCCCATGCAGCTAGATAAAACTAAAATTCTAAATAGCCGCTCGCAGCCTCAGCTTCTAAATCGATACCAAATTTCAAATCGTATGCATTACTTGTAAGTGCTAGAATATCTCCATTCAGAAGCGGATAAATACTACCCGTTTTTTGAAGTTCCATCAGTTCGTGCTGAAACACATTGACCATATATTGTTGTGCTTTTTTTAAAGTAGGGGCATACTCTTCTGGTCTCAACTCTCCATTTAAATCAGCGATTAGATCGTTGCCTTTTTTATACGGAACAAGTACTGATGTTGTTGGGCTATCAATGACCTGAAAATATTTTCCTACTGTTTTAGGACTACTTCTAAAAGCCAATAGAGGAGCAGAGCCATGTGTTCGTTTGTAGTGCTCTAGAGCATTAGCCCCTTCACCTAATAGACTAAAGAGATTGAGGGATGTCCTTTTTACGGGATAATTTAATTCATCCTTAAAACAATCATAATATCGATCAAAATACCGTTTTTGAACATCATGAGAAAGTAATTCCTTTTGTTCTAGTTCACTGCTTTCTTTAAGAATATCTAGCGTAATTTCTTGACCTTGTTTAATTTCTGGTAAATGAGTCAGATTTTCAAGGTCTGCTGAAAGATTGATTAGATAGACTGGTTGCTGTTTGATTTCGCCGTGACGATTACAACGTCCTGCCGCTTGCGCAATTGAGTCTAATCCTGCTACTGAACGAATAACGGATTGGAAACTGATATCCACACCAGCTTCAATTAATTGCGTTGTGATACAGATGAGTTTTGTGTCGTTCCTTTTTAGCTTTTCACGCAGCTCATCCAATAAATTTTTCCGATGCTTGGCACACATTGAAGTACTCAAATGATATAATTCAATATTCTCTAATTGCTTATTTTCCAAATACTGATAGAGACTTCGAACAGCTTTTTTTGTATTTAAAATAATCAGCAGGTTTTCTTTTTCTGCTAAAATTTCTTCGCTAAACTCTGCTAGCTCTTCAAGCGTCCATGCTTCATCTGTTGTCCGATCAATAACCTCTACTCGTTTAAACTTTGATTCTACTTCTGATAAGTTAGAAACCATTTCGCCATCGGATTCTTTGGCTAACGCTCTACCGACATTTTCTAAAGATGGCTGAGTTGCAGTGCATAAAACACTTGTCGTTGTGCCGTAATTTTTTAAGAAGTTCAAGCTTTCATTAAATAAATGAGTGCAGTTTGTTGGAACACCTTGTGCTTCATCAAAAATAATCACCGCATTTGTTAAGTTATGAAAACGACGTGGATTTCGCGTTCCTCGGCTGTATATCGTATTTAGAAACTGCACCATTGTGGTAAAAATTACTGGACTTTCCCAATTGTCTTTCATTAATGCTTGTTTCTGCTCTAAGGCTTCTTTTTCTGCTTCTGATTCTTCCGACTGTCTTTCTTTCGTTTCTTCCTGATCCGTAAAAATGTTGGAATGATGCTCTAGAATATTTACTTCGTCTTTTAAAATTTCTCGAACGGTTGCAGCATTTTGCTCAATAATAGTCGTGAAGGGCACGACATAAATAATGCGTTCTTTTCCATGTTTGATAGCGTGATTCAAGGCAAAACGTAAACTTGCCAACGTCTTCCCGCCTCCTGTTGGAATCGACAGGGTGTAAATCCCTGTTTTTCTTTCAGCAAAATTTTTACACTGTTCTGACATTTGACTACGAAGTTGATTGATTGGCGTGTCAGCTGTAAATGTTGAGATATATTCTTCTAAGCTTTGGCTATAGGATTGAAGTAATACGTCATTTTCATGCTGTTTAAATATTTTATTTTCTTCAAATAACATCGTATTTGTTCGGTCTGCATCAAGAAGGCAACTATAGATGAATTTCAAAAGGAAAAAGGTGTCGTTTTGTTTGACTCGGTTCTTTCCGTCAGTTTGATAAAACCCTTTCAATTCTTTTGTTGCTTCCAACAGTAATTTCTGAAACTGTTCTTCTGACATTACTTCTTGGAAAAAACGACCTTTGATTAGTTCATACTCAACGACCTCAATTTCATCTACTCGTCTGAGATAATCTGAAGTCGCTTCTCCTTCTGGGGTAAAAAAGTCTTGTAGACCTCGGCTACTATGATGAGAAATAATTGCATTACCTACCAATTCAGCAAGAATATATGAAAATGGATCACGACTATTTTTGTGACAATAATCAAACAGAAGCTTACCGCCAGCTGTTGAATGATCGACACTGCCACGTGTCACGCTTTTCGGATCAGCCACTGCTTTTTTTAAATACACTTGGAATTCATTTGAATATTTTCCTAGATCGTGAAGCAAACCAGCTAAATAGCTAGTTTTTCTCAGTCCTATTTTTTCGCCCCAATCAGCGCTTAATTCGGCACATTCTGCTAGATGATCTTTTAAATATTGGTTCTCTTTATCTGATTTCCTCACATGTGCTATATACATACTTAATCTCCTTAATTGATTTCTAATTGTCTTAAATACATTATATCATTTATAAAAAAAAGAACTATCTAAAATTTTAAATAGTTGAGTTAATTTTTTGATTGATAGAGAAAAAAGTAGACGACTAACAAAATTACTAATGCTAGTATGAATAAAGTAGAAAGTTTAATTTGATACTCCCAAAATTTATCTATAATAACTGGAATTAGTCCACTAATAACGACAAACAATAACTTTTCGAAAGACTGCTTATTTTCCACACTTCTACCTCACATTCGATTCAATATATACTATTTTCAGAAAAATTTGATTATATAGTCAAATTGTAACAAATGATTTAAAGACAGTCAATACTTCTTTGAAATTCAATTTATTTTAACAACTATTATGGTATAATACTTTGTAATTTGTCACATTTTAGTGTGTGGATTGAAAAGATTCTATATTTACTATTTTCATCTATCGTCAGCCCAGATTATATATTCTGGGCTGATATTCTTTATAAATACCTAAGCTTACTTAAACAATTTCATTAAGCCATTGCTGGAATAGTTCTAAGACTACTCCAATAACTATTTACTCAACAATTATTTTCCACAAAATTATATATCCTATAGCAAAATAATAACCCAGGAGTGATAAATATGTTATTTGCAAAATCAAGATTACAAAGAAACTCTGCAATTACAGATTTTCCTACACATAACAGAGAAAAAACTGAATTAAATACTGAACTAAATAAAGAATATATAGTTGTCTATGCAATTAGCGGCTCAGTTGCATTAATACAAAAAATAGACGATCCATTTTCAGAAGGTTACGAGGGTGAATTTTACGAAGCTGATGAGTGGTCTGAATTAGCCCCTTGGTAGAAGAGAACTTTTCCATTCGGCATAATTCAAAATCAACAAAAATAATCGACCATAAAAAAACTTTGTTATTTTTCCTTATATATAAGGAACCTAATTTCCCTGTTATTTAATCCCTTCCCACAAAAAAATTCGTTGTGAACAAGCCACTCTTTCTGTATAATAAAACGCATAGGATAGAAATAACTAACATTAAAAATAAATAAATTGGCTCTTCGTGGTCTGGCGCCAACCAAACCAGAAGCCTTGTTTAAACAGCAGTATCTGTAAAACAACTTTGCCAATAGCGTAAGGATGGATCTATTTTTGTTGTACACTTCTATAGTGACGACACATTTTATAGTTTCTTTATCTTGCCTATTTGTAGACGATTACAGGTCACCTGTGGATCGTCTTTTTTTATTTCTATCCTAGAAAATTTGAGACGAAGAAGAACTTTCAGGGGAACAACGTTCATTTTATTCACGTTGTACTTTTCATCATCCGCTATGTCTTATAGCCAGTCGCAGTCCTTCAATTCTTAAAGCTTTAGCTCTTAGAAATTGATGCGATCGAAACGACAGCGTAGTGATTCAAAGCAAAAAAGGCACTTCATTGTTCGGCGCCAACCGTTCAATGAAGCCCTGAATAGAAAGCAGTACCTCTCTATCCAAGTTGCCCATTTACCAGTACCGAAGCACTAGCTTCTTTATTGTACCTAATTCTTGTAAGAATTTCTAGACACTTTTTGAATTTTTCTCTGGTTACACAAAGAAGTTCCCTACATACTGGCCTAATTCAACGATAGAGACGGACAGCTTTCATTTTTTCTTTTGTTCTACATCCCAATAAGAAAAGGAGAACTATCATGAATAATTCCGTCATCTGCATTAAAACGGTCCCGTATCAAGAGATTCTAAATCTTCGAGATTCACTGGAACGTTTAGAATCTTGGAAAGAACCCTTGGAAGTTTTGGAAAAGTATTTTACCAATCCAACGACACCAATCAACAAAAAACAGGTCGTAAAACAATATTACGCTAGTGCCAAATTGTTTGAAACATTTAATAAAGAATTTGAGTTATTGATAGCAGAGTCGCAAAAACAATTGGCTATTATTACACAAAATCAAAATAGTTGATTAAAAAAATGAAAGGAATGATCTTTTGCGTATTTAGATAGTGTCAGGAACAAAAATATGATTGGACTATTTTAAGTCACATTAAAAATGGGAGGGATTATGTTGGATTTACTAAAAGCAACAAAACAAGGAGAGAGAATTGTTATTATCTTTCCAAAAAAATTAGCTATAAAAGAAAATCAAGAATTCTACTACTATAAAAATAAAGAAGGGATTATTTCATTTATTCCAAAATAGAACGTCTTTCTCACGAAACAATTCATTAAAAATTTTAATAGGCGCTTGTTTTCAAGTAGTTTTCGTATAAAAGCGAAAGACCTAGAAATGAATACTATTTTCTAAGCCTTTCGCTACTATTACTGATAAACAGTTTTCCTATGCAAAATCACTGTGATAAAAATTGTTATTATCTTGTCCTATCACGATAAACAACCTGTCCACTTATCATTAAATAAGCTCCTGCATCATTTCAGCATGAGAAATACTTTCGTCATTTATTTGATGCTTTTTCATCAGATTATTGTATGTTTCTAAATCAATCTGATTTTCTAGGCTTTCCAAAATTGTTGTCTTAGCAAGTTCAGATAAGGATATCTCTTTAGAGTCAGCCAGCCTTTGCATAAAATCTTTTTCATCGTTAGATAATCTAAATGACACTGTATTCATTCAGTTACCTCCTCTTCAAACATTCGTCTTACTGATTATCGTAATACATTTACATACATTTTTCAATTGTACTAAAACTACATTTTGGATTGTTCCGCTACTAATAAACACTTTACTTCTCAATCCCATAATCAATCTCAATAACCAAATTAGCTCCATCTAAAAAATACTTACCCGTACCTTGAATTCCTGAAAGTTCTTCCGTTCCAGTGTTCTCTTTTATCACTAATTCATTGTGCGGAAGTCCCTTTTCAAAAGTCCCTCGTTCTTCTAAGACAAACGTGCCTTTGCGGCCTTTTAGCACCCCTTCAAAGAACAGATACCCTAAATAGGTCGCTTCTGATAGATGAGGGTTTTCTTGATTGTACTGCGAGTAATGCAATAAATAATCTGCTTTGAAACTGCCTGTGATTTCTTGTAAGGCTTTATACCAAGCAGAAGCTTTCGCCACTGGTTGTTCTGTTGGGATATCTGCCAATAATTCTTCCTCCCATGAAACAAGCTCAAAGGTACTTTTAGCCAACATGATCCTCACCTGCATTTCTTAATTCTTGTTTGATTGCTTCATAGTAACCTAACTTGTAAAAGTTATACCACTGTTCCACTTCTTTTTCAGGCATTACTTGAAGTGCCAACAAAATTTCTCTTGCAAACTCTAAATGCCCAGTCCCATTGGCTGTAATCAGGTTACCTACTCTGATTGCTTGGGTTTCTACATACAAATTCCCACCAGTATAGCACGCGCCAGCATACTCTTGTAAGTCTTGTAATTGGTTGCTCGTATGCTTGTGATCATTTAGTAACCCTAGACTTCCCAGATAGACAGTCGCATCACAAATCGCTGCAATCACAGCACCTTGTTGCTCCGCTTTGGCTACTAAAGCATCGACTTCTTTTGCTTTATCCGTTCGCCAAGATTTTCCACCAATTAAAATCAACGCAGCAAACTCTTTTTGACACGCTTCGGCAAGCGTATAATCTGGTAATGTTGAAAAACCGCCCATTGAATGAATCGCTTGTTTTTCATTTGAAACAGTTTTAACCGTGAACCCCTCTTGCTGATTCAGGGCTGCTGCAATCGATGCTGCTTCCCAATCTGCATAATCTTCTAATAATACAAAAAATACTTCTGTCATGATTTATTCCTCCTTAATATAAAAGCGAAGCGGGCTCATTTAACTCTGAAAGGAAAATAGGAAAATCTAACTGAGGTGCTTTTTGCCTCATTTAGATTTTATCTTTTTCTCGAAGAGTTAGCCCGCGTAGCTAGATAACTTACGGTAACAACGTTCCGCTATGCTACACCTTGTACTTTTCAACATCTTAATAACAGGAGGAAGCAACGTTCCTTTCAGTCACCTTGTACCAATCAATATCAACTCATAACTTCGTTGTATTTCTTGGCATGTTTCAAAGCAAAAGCGAAGCGGGCTCGTTCAGCTCCGACTGGAAAATAGGAAAAATCGATTGTGGTGCTTTTTACCACAAACTATTTTTGTCTTTTTACTGAGGAGCTAGCCCGCATAGCTAGATAACGGTAACAACTTCCCGCTTTGATGGAAAAAGGATAAGCTAGGTACCTGTTGGAGTTCATCATACAACAGAAGTGTGACAACTGATTGTCAGCTTTTGTAAAGAAAATACATTTCTTCGATTTTCGCTTTGACTGCCTCTACTATGCTCGGCGGTTCAACAACTCGTACCTTATCCTGTAAACGTAAAATAAAGTCTACTGATTTTTTATGATTTATCAGTGGAAATACAATTGTTCCAATAGTTGAATCCTTTTCATGTTCCTGAAAAAATTCTGCCCCTAGTTTATCGATCAAGTATAATTTATCTTTTCGCTCGTAAATTAAGACGATTTGCTGAACGTCTGGCGATACCATCGCTTCTAAATAATCAATTTTGGACTCTCTGGTTAGCTCTACAGGGTCTAGTGGTCTAGATTCAAATGTCTCGCCTAACAGCGCGTATGTTTGAATCCTTGTCAGTTTAAATATGCGAAATGCCTTTCTTTTTAAACAAAAACCATACAGATACCAATGTGAAGCTTTAAAAATAAGCTTGTATGGTTCTATTTTCCGTTCAGAATAGCCTTTCTTGGAATGGTATTGAATCACAATGATTTGCTGCGTTGCTATCGCTTGTCGTAAATCATCCAATTTATTGTTTCCTTCATTTGGTTTATACCAAGAAGATAGATCGATCAACAAATCACTTTGCGGTTGTTGCCTGCTCGTATTCGGGGCAATTTTTGCCAACAAAGGACTAATTTCAGAAGATGTTGAAATACTTTGAATCGCTGAAAGTCCTGTCATAATCGTCGAAATATCCTCAGTTGAGAAAACATGTTTACTTACTTTGTAACCATCGACAATACCGTAACCACCATGAATCCCTGAATAAGAAATAATCGGAATCCCCGCTAAATTCAAGGTTTCAATATCACGATAAATGGTTCGCTTAGATACTTCCAGCCGTTCTGACAACCCTTTGGCGGTCATTCGGTCATTTTCCGTCAATAAATTTACCAAGCTGAGCAAGCGATCGATTTTCATAATTTCTCCTTTTCACTGTATCTATATAGATAAAAAAGGAATCCATTTGCTAAATGCTCATCGATTCCTTCTTTCTTGATTTTTATATCATTATACTTCGTAACTGGTTATCACACAATTTAATCCAGTAAGCAAACAGTCCAAAATCAGAATTTCTCTACGTGACTCTACAAAATAATATTATCCTTCAAAATCTCCAGATCTGTAATGACAATCTTCCGTTCCTGAATCTTAATTGCTCCTAAATCCTTCAACTGCTGCATCATTCGATTGACGCTACTAGCAGAAGTAATGCCACAAAAATGAGCAATCTCTTCATTTGTCACCACAAAATCAATCAATAATCCGTCATCTATTTGCACACCAAACGTATCATATAACTCATAAATCTGAGTGCAAACCGCACCAAATTTCCCATTCATCAACATCTGCTGCATCTTTTTCATTGAATACATCAAACGCACACGATAATAATCTTTCACATACATCTGCAGTTCTTTGCTTTGATTGATATCCTTCCAAAACTGAACACGATCGATCTGATACAACTCTGCCTGCTCTGACTCGATTCGAATATTAAACGGCGCATCGATAAACTGAGAATATTCATCCCTTAAAAGCGAAACGATTTCCAAGCTATTGATATATCTAAGATTGAATTCTCGTCCATCTGGCGAAATAACGCTGGTTTTGATAATGCCGCTTTTTAAAATATAAGCATAACGGTCTTGTAACCCTTCATAAGTAAGGTACGTTCTCTTTTTCTTCACTACGACTGGAAACGAATGATCGTCTAAGTATTCTTGTAACACGTGGCTATCCATCTAGTAACTCCTCACGGTTTATATGAAAATTTTCTATAAAAGCTATTCTTATTTAAGATGATAACACATCGAACAGCAACAACAAATGTATATGACTTTTGTTGTTCTTTTTTGTTAATGACTTTTTTTAGAAACAAATCCACATTTTTTTTAATGGCTTTTTTCGTATAGTATCTATACAACTAGCTTTCAGAAAAGAATTGTAATTTGCAATTTAAGCTTATCCTAACAAGAAAGAAGGAACGTGCAACAATGACGGAACATTCAGAAGAAAAATTATTCAATAAAGGGTTTATCAGCATTACGTTGATCAATTTTGTGGTCTATCTCGTTTATTACTTATTGATGGTGATCATCGCAGTGATTGCGCAAGATACCCTTCATGCTTCATTAGGTCAAGCCGGTCTGGCCTCTGGTATTTATATTATTGGGACTTTATTTGCTCGGCTATTTATGGGAAAAATGTTGGAGTTACTTGGTAGAAAAGCGGTCTTGCGATATGGCGCTTTGTTTTATCTGATCACAACGATTGCTTATCTTTATATTCCAAGTATCGGAATTCTTTATTTTGTTCGTTTACTCAATGGCTTTGGTTATGGAACGGTGTCGACTGCGACAAATGCGATCGTGACGGCCTATATTCCTAAATCAAAACATGGTGAAGGAATCAATTATTATGGGCTAAGCACTAGTTTAGCAGCCGCAATTGGTCCATTTATTGGGATGATTTTGTTAAATACAACGAGTTTTTATTTTATTATTCTGTTTTCGATCGTGCTGATTTTCTTGACAACGATTGCCTGTTTTATCTTCCCTGTAAAAAATATTCAATTAAGTGCAGCTCACAAAGCTAGTTTATCTCGTTGGACAGTTGATAGTTTTATTGAAAAAAAAGTGCTGTTTATTTCGTTTATTGCCTTTTTAATGGGACTTTCTTATTCAAGCGTCCTTTCATTTCTTTCCTCTTATGCCAAAGTGATCGATCTAGTCGGTGCTAGTTCCTTTTTCTTTGTGGTCTATGCGCTGGTGATCACAGCGACTCGGCCAATGTCTGGCAGAATCTTTGATGCGCGTGGTGAAAATGCGGTGATGTATCCTAGTTTTGTCTTTCTAACGGCAGGATTACTCTTATTGAGCGTAACCACAAGTGGTTGGATGTTGCTTGTTTCAGGTGGATTGATTGGTTTAGGTTATGGTACGTTCATGTCTAATGGTCAAGCAATTTGTTTAAAAGCTAGTCCCAATAGTCATCGCATCGGTATTGCGTTGTCTACTTACTTCATTGGCTTAGATCTTGGTTTGGGTGTTGGCCCTTACGTTTTAGGAGAATTACAGAGAGTGCTATCATTCCAAGGATTATACTTCGTTGCAGGGTTGATTCCAGTGATTTGTACAATTCTTTACGCCTTGTTTTACCAATCAAAAGCACCCACTTACGAAAATAAATTGAACGAACAGTAAAGGAGATACAAGATGAATACAGATGAACGTATGCTTGAGGTTTTACAACAAACTTTAGCTAAAATAGAAGAATTGAACGCACGCTTAGGTCATATCGAAAAAGACCTTACATCGATCGATAAGTATCAGATGAATATGAATCACTACGCACAAGCAATCGAGATGGCCACAGAAAATAATAATATCATGTGATAAATCAATGATGAGAAAAGAAGCTCGGGAAACTAAGCTTCTTTTCTCGTCATTTTTTGTTTTTTCTCATTTAATTATTGTATATTTTTATTTATTATTTATTATTTAATAATAAGCAGTATGATTTGCAGAGGAGGTTATAAACTATGAAAGGTTTTTTTATGAGGAAAAGTGATCAGCACAAATTTGAACTATTCAAACTGATTTTATTTAGTAAAAATGGTATTTCTGTCAATCCACTCTCAGAGAAATCTGATATATCATTGAATCTAATTTACCAAAAACTTAAAGCACTTAACAATGATTTAGCCGAAATTTTTTCTTCTAACAAGGTTCGTCTAATTAAAAATAATACTTTTTTCACCATTTTGATAGATGAGTCGTTAAATATAAATTTTGTTATTGATACGTTAAGACTCCATTATATACAACAATCCCATGAGTATTTGATTTTCCATTCTATTTTAACGAACTATTTTAGCAGTGTGGAAGCACTTTCTCAAAAAATCAATTTAAGCGTTGCTCAAACTTATAAAAGCTTAAATGCGATCAATAGAGCCTTAGGTTATTTCGGTGTAAAACTCATTTTTACAGGTGAAAAATCCCATTCAAATTTTCAGGGTTTAGAAATAAATATTCGATTATTTCTTTTTTATTATTATTGGGCTATTTTTAAGGGAATCATTTGGCCGTTCAGGGAATCTTTAAGCTACCTTAAAGAGATCGATGTGCCTATAGACAATATTTCCGAATCCCAAAAAGTACGTTTAAACTATTATCAAACTCTCAGTACATGGAGGATTTTTTATAGGAATAAACTAGTAACCCTTGATTCTGATTTTTTAGAAGTCGCTCAGTTAATGAATACAATTCATCCAATAAAATTTTCAGTTGACATGAATATTTCTGAAGCAGCCCTTATTCAAGAAGAAAGTTATTTTGGCTTTTTATGTCGGTTTTACATCTACAATAGTGACACAAAAGCTCAGAAGCTAGACATTGCAAGAGCTTTTATTCAATCTGATTTGCCGATTTCTAAGAGTTGCACATTTATATTAGATAGAATTTATACAACTTATTCTATTGAACCTACTTATGAGGATTACCTTTTTTCTTATCACTCACTCCTAGTTATGTTGACCTTCATTACGTATCTAGATATTGATAATACTGACTTGTTTGAACATAACCAGAATCTCACCGAATTAGGTACTGATTTTGCTGACTTTCCGCAAATGGAAGCCGAACTTTCAGAGCTTGCGAAACAATTATTTTCTGAAGCACCTTATCTCGGTGAATTAAAATCAAAAGGTTCTTTCACATACATGGTCTATTTATTCTATTTCATTATAGATTATTCTAAAAAGCCGCAACAACTAAAAATTTTTATTCAATATTCAAAAAATCATATTACTACTGCAGAAATAGAGCGAAGTCTTTCAAGTTTCTTTAGCTCTGAATCGATTGCTTTCGTTGACGATATTAACCAATCGGATTTTCTGATTTCTGACTGCTATGAAAAAGGCTATCCAAATGAGAACTTCTTTTATTTTGATAACCCTTTAAATCAGAACGAATGGGCATCATTGGTTAGTTATATTAGTACTCAATTATATAAGAAGGTCTTCTACAAACAGGTCTAGTCAGCTCCTGAATCTCTACATCAGCCATACAGCGTATGGTAAATACTTGGACAAATAATTCTGGTTCTAAATAAAGAGTGTACGGATCTTAGCCATCAAATAATGGAAGATCAGCACACTCTTTATTCTGATTTAAAATGCTGGCGTTAATGTTTCACTATATTTAGTTTCCAATAATTCACGCACTTTATCACTTGTCATGGCTTTTTTAAGTGCTTTGATTTTATCTGAATCTTTGTTATCTTCTCTAGCAACTAAACTAATCGCAAAACGATCATCAACTTTTTGCTCTAATAAAATTGCATCTTTCGGTGTTAGACCGATTTTAGCAATATAGGTCGGGTAATTGTAGACCATGGCAATATCTTTTTCGTTGTATGCTTCGGCTAAGTTTAATAAGTCGACAGATACCCATTCAAATTTTTTCGGATTCTCTGTGATATCTTTGATTGTCCCATTAAACCCTACTTCTTCTTTTAATTTGATCAAACCAGCTTCATTTAAAATAGCTAATGCACGACCTTCATTGGAAACGTCACTTGGCAAAGCAATTTTAGCCCCTTCAGGAAGATCGCTGATATCTTTAAACTCTTTAGAATAAAAACCAACTTTTGCATTATAAATTTTTTGTACGATGACTAAATTACCGTCTTTTTCTTCATTGAATTTTTGCATAAAAGGCTCATGTTGCGCAAAGTTTGCATCGATTTCTTTGGCATTCAGTAATTCATTGTATTGAATATTGTCATTGACTTGAACTAGTTCCACTTTGTAGCCAGGTTCAATCTCTTTTGCCGCCAACTCAACTACTTCAACCGTTGATGGGATGTGTGAAGCAACTTTGATGATTTTATCTTCTTTTTTCTCTGTATCCGCAGCTTTTTTCTGACCACCGCATCCAACAATTGCTACCCCTGCCAACACTAACATACTGATCAATAATTTTTTTTTCATGATTTTGCTCCTAACTATTATTTTTTATTTATTTTTTTCGCTAACCAACTACCGCTAATTTGAATCAAACTGACAAAGATAATCATAAGTACAATGGCTGTATACATTACAGCATATTCATACCGTTGATAACCATAACGCAGTGCAAAATCACCGATACCACCGCCACCGATCACGCCCATAACCGTTGAATAAGAAACCATGCTGATAATCACCGAGGTCAATGAAAGGACCAAGCCAGAGCGCGCTTCAACATATAAAAAACGGACAATCAGCTGAAACTTCGTACTGCCTAAAGATTGGGCAAGCTCTAAAATATCGTTTGGAATCTCCAATAATACTTGTTCAACAAGTCGGGCATATAGCGCAACAGCGACAAAACTTAGTGGCAATGCTGCTGCATAAGTCCCAAAAGCTGTCTTTAATACCAAACGAGTAAAAGGAATTAGTGCCACTACAAACAATAAAAATGGAAATGAGCGCACAATATTGATATACCCATTTAATAAAAGCCCTAGCCAATGATTCGTTTTTGTTGGTAATTTTTTGGTTAAATAGACAAAAGTCCCTAGTGGTAAGCCAATGATCAGCGCGGCGCTGATCGAAATCAAAATCATGATGCCACTTTCTGACAAAGCCTTGCTTAATTCGGGGAGGTAATAGCTAATTTTATCAATATATTCAGTCATCATCCCAAACTCTCCCGAACTCTTTCATAATAAGAACTAAATTGTGGCTGTTGTTGTGCTTTTTGAATTGCTAGCGTTTCTATAACTTTGCCATGTTCTAAAATTGCCGTCCGATTGCACAATTGTTTGATCAAATTTAATTCATGGCTGACGATGACCATCGTAGTCCCAAACATTTCATTGATTCTCCGCAACAATGCCAAAACATCATACGCATTTTGTCCATCCAATGCCGAAGTTGGCTCATCACAAAGCAAAATCTCCGGCTTTGTGATCAGTGCTCGAGCAATCCCTACACGCTGTTTTTCACCACCGCTCAGCTGTCTAGGGTAATGGTTCCCTTTATCTGACAAACGGACAAATTCCAGAACTTCCCGGACTTTCTGTTGATCATAGGTTTTATTCAAGCGTAATGGCAGTCCGATGTTTTCATTCACGGTTTGATTGTAAAGTAAATTAAATTGTTGAAAAATCATACCGATATTTTTTCGGCTTTGTCGCCTTTGTGCATCACTTAACTGCATTAAATCAGTTCCGGCGATTTTGATCTGCCCTTGGCTTGGTAGCTCTAAGGTATTGATCATACGCAACAATGTTGATTTACCAGAACCACTTTCACCGATTACGCCAAATATCTCATGCTCCTGAATTTTCAAATCAACATGATCCAATGCTGTAACGAAAGTACCATCATGACTGTAACTTTTTGAAACCTGTTCAAATGTAATCATTTTATATCCCCCAGCTTAATCGACCAGCAACTGAACAAATTCGTCTTTAGTAATATTTGCAAAATAATCCCCGATTGCGACTGGTGCTAAGACTTGCTTGATTGCTTCTTGTTCATATTGACAGCCAATCAATAAGTTCGCTATTTCCTGCGTATCTTTTTGACTAAAGTAATCCCCATAAATTGTGAGTGCTGTGATTCGGTCTTTTTCCACAGAAATATTCGCTTCGATTAGTCCGCCTTTAAACTTCTCTTCTCGTTTGATCGTATAGTTAGGTTCTTCACCAAATACCCAAGCATCATTGGCATAAATATCTGCGACCAGTTGATCGATCGCCAATTCATCCACTTTGGTCAAATGATATTCCTGTGTTTTGATGGATTCCATCGTCTTAGCCTTAAATAAATGCAATAATAAACGATCTCGAAACGCTTCAGTGGTAATATTTTGATATTCTTTCGCTAAATATGGCTTAAGATTGGTCACACGACTTCTAACTGATTTTGTGCCTTTTGAGGCTAATTTTTTTTCAGAAACAGTTAAAACTCGACTGACTTCCTCCAAATCAACATCTAGCATCAGGGTACCATGGGAATACATTTTTTTATTTTTTGTATACATAGCATTTCCAGAGAATTTTTTCCCATCGATCATTAAATCATTGCGACCACTGACCTCAGCCCCTGTTGCTCCCATTTCATGTAAAGCATCAATGATTGGCTGGGTAAAAAGCTTAAAATTACCGAAAGAAGCATGGTCAGCATTCACAACAAAACTAAAGCTCAGATTTCCTAAATCATCATAGACTGCTCCGCCACCAGATAATCTTCGCGTAATCGTGACTTGATGCTCTTTGGCATACTTTAGATCAACTTCCGCGCGCACATTCTGATTGCGCCCGACGATAACACAAGGTTTTTGGATATAAAATAAGACAAGTGGTTCATCAAATGTTCGCTGATTCAACAAATATTGCTCCGTTGCTAAATTTCGACGAATATCGTGAGAGGGCATAATAACATAATACATTTTATTCCTCTTTTCTTAATTGTATAGCTTTCCTATAAAAGTGCTTTCAATCGAAAAGCTAAAAAATTTCTGATTATTCCAACAATAGGTTTAGTCTAGCATTCCTAATTATAATATTACACATATTTGCTCAAAAAAGCTTTATATTGTGAGGAAAATCGATATTTTATATAACAGAAATTTTCATTTAGAACAGATTTTGGTACACATGCACTAGTAAAAAGTCGAAAGAGCTCGAAACAAAACTAAAAATCAGTTTTGCTTCGAGCTCTACTTCAGAAGAAACAGTGGTAAAAAATCAGTGCTTTTTTGGCGCTCTATTTTCAGTAGGTAATGTCACTATTTCTTACACTTCTGGTTTTGTTGTCGCTTGAGATCACTAAAGTATTAGACAATAAAATGAGGATGCTTTTTAATATACGCTTGGTACCAATCAAAGGATTTTTTCTTTTTCCTTTCCAACGTCCCTGTCTGGTCGTCATTTTTATCCACATAAATAAAACCATAGCGTTTTTTCATTTCACCAGTCGTTGCGCTAACTAAGTCGATCGGTCCCCACATCAGATAACCAAAGCAATCAACATAGTCTTCTACAATGGCTTTTTCCATTTGTTCTAAGTGTTTTTGGACATATTCGATCCGATAGTCATCTTGAATTGAACCATCTGCTTCCAATTGATCTACTGCACCTAAGCCATTTTCAGTAATGATAATTGGTAGTCCGTAACGTCTATACACATAGTTTAATAAATACCGCAACCCAGTTGGATCGATTGCCCAGCCCCATTTGCTTTGCTCTAAATACGGATTTTGGACGCCGCCGAATAACGTTTCTTCATTGTCCTCATCCCCTTCGTAATGTGCCACACTAGAAGAATAATAGTTCAAACCAATAAAATCTAACTTTCCTTCTTTAAAAGCTTCCTGATCGGCTTTTGAGACCTCTAAATTGATCCCTTGAGCTTGATATTCTTTAAATTTGTATTCTGGAAACTTGCCCATACACATGGCATCAATTTGGTAAAATTCGCGGTCAGTTTCTTTCAATGAATTCATCACATTTTGCGGATCACAGTTTAACGGATAAGCTGGTGTCAAACCAAATACACAGCCAACTTGATTGGTTGGATCGACCATACGTGCTAATTTGACAGCTTTCACGCTAGCTAAAGTCATATTATAGCTGATCGTTGCTAGCGTCTGTTTTTTATCGTTCATTTCTGTATATTTCAAGCCAGCAATAATGTAGGTGAAAATATCTGAGGCTTCGGTTTGTGGATCGATATGATTCATTTCATTAAAGGTTACCCAGTAATGTACTTTGCCTTTCAGCGCTTCAAACATTGTTTGACAGTACTTTAAATAAAAATCGATCACTTTGGAATTCGTCCATGAACCATATTCTCTCACCAAATGAATAGGCATTTCAAAATGATATAAGGTCACGATCGGTTCAATCTTATGCTTCACCAATTCGTCAACAACATTCTGATAAAACTGGATCCCTAATTGGTTTGGCTGTTCTTCATCACCCATAGGATAGATTCGTGACCAATCAATAGAAATGCGTAATGCTTTAAAGCCCATTTCTGCAAACAATGCAATATCTTCTTTGTAGCGGTGATAAAAATCAATCCCCTCGTGAGAAGGATAATAGTTATCTGCTTCGATCGTCTGACAGATTTCACGCGGTGTTTCATAGGTTCCTTGGGTAACAAGGTCCATGATTGCAACACCTTTGCCATCTTGATCCCAAGCTCCTTCACATTGGTGAGCCGCAATACTGCCGCCCCATAAAAATTCATTATTTTTCATTTAAAAATCCCCTTGATCCTTTAGTAAAAAACGTCTACTTGATTCTTATTATACTAGAAAGCGAAACGTAAAGAAGCACTTCTTTTTCTAGTAACTCATTTATAAAATAACTGTTAAACACTCATCCTGAGCCTCTAAATCTTCTTTCACTGCTGGAATCACATCTAGATAATCCATCGTATTTGTCACGACCACGATTACCGTTGGGTCATACCCATCTTTTTGAATTCCTGCAAAATCAACAGTTGACAACAATTGTCCTTGTTTCACTTTGTCCCCTTGTTCTACGATCGTGTCAAAGTACTGACCATCCAGCTCCACCGTATCAATCCCAATATGAATCAGCACTTCGACTCCTTGTTCTGTTTTAATACCAATTGCGTGTTTGGTCGGAAAAACAGCTGACACTTCACCCGATACTGGCGCAACGATTTTATCATCTGCTGGTATGATCCCCAAACCTTTGCCTAACGCACCGGTCGAAAATGCTTGGTCATTGATTTCAGTTAAAGAAATAGCTTTCCCTTCAACTACTGATGCTAATGGAACCTTCTTTAATTCAATGTTTTTTTCAACTGTCGTCCCTTCTAACTCTTCTTTAACGACGACTTCTTTTTCCTCTTGTGGAATCCCTAAAATATAAGCCGAAACCGCAGCTGCAATAAAACCAATTACAACGCTAATAATCATGAAAACTAAGTTAGAAAAATCTTGATTATCCGCATAAGAAGGTAATCCCATCAATCCCCAAACGATCGAGTAGGTTTTAACATTCATCAGTCCTGCAAACAAGCCACCGATTCCCCCACCAATCATCACTGCAACAAATGGTCTTCTATACTTGATAAACACACCATAAATCGCGGGTTCTGTTACCCCCATCAAAGCACTAAAACTAACTGTTCCAAACAATTGTTTTTGTTTAGAATCTTTCGCTCTTAAGAAATATCCTAGCATTGCACCAGATACCGCTAAATCAGAAATAGTTGCCGCTGCTAAAAAGATTGGATCATAGCCCATTTTATTCACAAAGTTCAACGCTAACGGCATCATGAAATTCCCTGCACCCAACATAATCAAGAATGGCTGAAACGCAGCATACAGCATCACAACGATCCAGCTACCAAATGTATTATGCAGCACTTCAAAGAACCAGCCGATACCGTCGCCGATCCAAATGCCGATCGGGCCAAAAATCAATAACGTCACAGGTAAACAAATCACCATGATCAACAACGGATTTAAAAAATATTGTAAAAATTTAGGCACATATTTCTTTAATAAAACTGTTAATTGCCCCATAAACCAAACGGCCAAAATAATTGGAATAAATGAGTTTGCATACGCCATTTGCGGCAGTTGAATTCCAAAAATACTTAGTCCAGCTACGTCATTGATCGAACTTGAAACAAGTGTTGCAGCTAGTGCCACAGCTAAATACGGACTTGCTTTCAAACGCTTTGCACAAGACATCGCGATGAAAATTGGTAAAAAGAAGAAGACGGCTGAACGAATCGAATCCAATAATTGATACGTTGGGCTGTCAGCTGAAATCAGTCCTGTGATTGAAAATAAGGATAAAAAGCCAGCTAACAATCCAGAAGCAATAATCGGTTCGATCACCGGTGTCATCGTTTCAGAAAGTAGATCCATGGCAGCTTTGAATGGATTTTTCTTTTCTTTTTCTTCCGTTTCTTCATCTGTATTAGATGCTAATCCGAGCATATTGATCAATTCTGCATGCACTTCACTAACATGAGTGCCAATGATGACTTGATATGCCACATTATTTGAAACAACATCGATTACACCATCGACGACTTTCAGTTCTTCGGTATTCGCTTTTGAGCGATCGTTCAACGTAAAACGTAAGCGAGTCATACAGTGAACGACTGCTTGGATATTTTCTTTTCCGCCTACCAAGCGGATGATTTCTTCATTGAATGATTGATATTTCATTGTCTTATGTCCTCTCTTTTTGACTCCGATTCGTCACTCGGTGAATATGGAGCATAAGATAGGTTTCTTCGTCGATCGTTAGATCACAGGCATACTTTTGCTTAATATAGACTCTGATTTTCTGCACACATTCAAATGAACTGGCATACATCAATTTAATTTGCTCATTTAAAATCGTGTCACTTTCTTCATAACTATTTTTAGTCATGATTCGTTGAATAAAATATTGCAGATGGGTCATCAGTCTCATATAATTTATAGAGCCTTCATCTAATTTGAGTTGAAAATGATACTGAATGATCGATAAGATATCTCTTAAACTTTCCATTGAGCGGATCGTTTCGTCCAGATTATTCTTATCCTCCTGCAGATTGACGAAGTGCAATGCGATTGAAACGGCTTCATCTTCTGGAAATGTTAGTTGAAATTGTTCATTGATCAAATTCAATGCATACATGCCAATGTCAAAATGCTGCGGATAAAATTTCTTTACTTCCCAAGTCAATGGGCTGCGAATAAATTGTCCTTTGGCTGCACGTTTCAATGCAAATTCAATATGATCCAGTAAGGTCAAACTTAGATAATCATTTGATTTTTCACCCAACTTTTCTTCCCCGTAAGCAATGATCTGATTGATTAAAGTAATATGACTGGCATCAGAATGAGACAACAAATAACTAAAATGCTCCAGCATATCGTTTGAATCCAAAACATAGGTCTTTTCGATTTCATTGTCATAGATCACCTGACCAACTTTTTTTCTAAATGCCAGACCTTTCGCATAGACAATGACCTCACTGTCTCCACGATTTACGATTGCTACGTTGTTGTTTAAAATTTGACTTACTTTCACTTTTTTACTCCTTTCCAGAAAAAAAACTCAAACTACCCAGGAAAGGACATTCCTAGGTAATTTGAGTTCTGCCTGCATTATTCAGTAACATACTCTATAAAATGACTACATCGCCATTAACGTTTTTTTTCTTGTTTTTAGTATAATGCATTTGATTTTAATATGCAACGCTTTCATTGGATTTACACTCAGAATTCAACGTTTACTTTAAATCTGCACCATTTGTTTCAATCACTTTTTTATACCAATAGAACGAATCTTTACGTGAACGCTCTAAGGTCCCTTGACCTTCATCATCTAAATCAACGTAGATAAATCCGTAACGTTTGGACATTTCACTTGTACTTGCACTAACTAGATCGATACAGCCCCACGGTGTAAAGCCCATCAAATCAACACCTTCATCAATCGCTTGTTCCATTTGCTCGATATGACTTCTTAGATAATCAATGCGGTAACTATCGTGAATGCTGCCATCTGCTTCTACTACATCTTTAGCACCTAAACCATTCTCCACGATAAACAAAGGCACTTGATAACGATCATATAATTTATGCAATGTCACACGAAGTCCCACTGGATCGATTTGCCAGCCCCATTCACTTGCTTCTAGGTATGGATTTTTCTTAGAACCAAGCAGATTACCTCCTGTTGTATCGCCATCTTTTTTGTGAGAAGCGATACTGCTCATGTAATAACTGAATGACATGAAATCAACCGTACCTTCACGTAGAATTTGCTCATCGTTTGCTTCTTTTTTGATCGTAATATTGTGGTCACGGAAGAATTTGTTCATGTAACTTGGGTAGTAACCACGAATTTGAACATCTGAATAGAACAAGTTACTGTGATCGCTGTTCACACTTTCCATGACATCTAATGGATTACATGTTTCTGGATAAGCTTCCATTCTAGCTAACATACAGCCAATTTGTGCATCTGGGATAATTTCATGACAGGCTTTAACTGCTAAAGCACTTGCGATAAATTGATGATGTGCCGCTTGATATTGCGCTTGCAGCATATTTTTCTCCCCATCTGCTAAAATACCACCGCTTAAATAACCTGTCATTCCGATAATATTGATCTCATTAAAGGTCAACCAATACTTCACTTTACCTTTGTAACGATTGAATAACACACGAGCATAGCGTTCAAAAGCTTCGATCGTTTCACGACTTTCCCACCCATTTTGCTTAAACGCTAAGCCCAAAGGAAACTCATAGTGAGAAATTGTCACTAAAGGTTCAATATCATATTTCAAACATTCATCAAAAACCGCATCATAAAAAGCTAAACCTGCTTCATTAGGCTCTAAATCGTCTCCATTCGGGAAAATACGTGGCCAAGAAATTGACAAGCGGAATGTTTTAAAACCCATTTCGGCAAACAAGGCGATGTCTTCTTTATAGCGATGATAAAAATCGATCCCGTGACGTTTAGGATAAACGCCTTCTTTGTCATTCATTGCAAATTCAACATCTGCTTTTGTTGTAGGTCTTAACAACTCGGCCATACTGATTCCATTTGCTTTGATAAATCGTGCTGTATCAGCTGTTGACCAGCCCTTACCGTCTTCTAAAAATGCGCCTTCAAATTGATTGGCCGCTGTTGCGCCGCCCCATAAAAAATTTTGTGGAAATCCACTCATCTTTTTCCATCCTCTCGGTCATTGATTTAGTGTATAATTGACTTAATACATCTATCTTAGCATGAGTAACGGAAAAGTTATTTTTTTGTTTCGCGTGTTATTTTCATTATTTCGCTTCATTTTCATGATTATGAAAATGAAAGACTGCAAAGGAGTTTTTGGATGCTTGATCTATTTGATTTTCTTCATTATCTGAACACAAATAAGCGTGATGCAACCTATTCACGAATCATCATTTATCTTTTTACACATCTGAAGGAAATCCGGACACTGACCATTACAGAAATTGCGGAACGTTGTTTCGTTTCACCAGCTACTTTAACCCGTTTTTGTCGACACTTTGGTATTTCTACTTTTGCTTCTTTACGGGATTCTTTAGTTTCATTAGGAGCGATGAAAAAGCATAGTGGATTACGTATGAAAGAACAAGAATTGCTAGAATTGAAAAATGATCCTAAAGGTTACCTCACTTCTTATGGAGCAGAGATCACCACTGCCATAAATGATGTTTTACAAACAATCGATATCCAACAAGTTGATCAACTATTAGCTGATATTCATCAAGCCGAAGAAATCGTCCTGATCGG
Source organism: Enterococcus silesiacus (assembly GCF_001886225.1). NCBI lineage: Bacteria > Bacillati > Bacillota > Bacilli > Lactobacillales > Enterococcaceae > Enterococcus > Enterococcus silesiacus. The sequence goes on from NZ_JXLC01000008.1 coordinate 124,747, forward strand.
TTACAGCGCTACCTTAGACTTGGCAAAAGATCTACAGACTGCTTTTTTACTAAGTCAAAAATTAGTTTTTGTAGGGGAAACAGAAGAAACACAGCAAGCCTTTGTGGAGGAACTCTCTGAAAAATCAATCGTGATCGTGATTTCCTCATACGGCTCTTTACTTAACAGAAGCAGTGAGCTAATGCGAAAAATCAGTGACAGCCCAGCAAAGTCGATTTTTTTGACCCAACATACACAAAACACCTTGACGAATCAATTTGACCTAGCTATTAATGTAACAACCACAAACTATGTACGGATCGGCAATTATCCGTTGACCTTCTTTTTGGATTATTTGGTGCGACGCTATGCAAGTTTGTATGTTAGCTAGATGAGCTGACTTCATTTTGGTATTAATACACGTAAAAAACACAATGATGTTAAAAAACTAGCTGAACGGATTAGCTTCTCGGAAAAAAGATAAAATATGTATGTGAAAAAGAGCTTCACATACATATTCCCCTATTTTTCATTCGAAACTAAACGAGCCAGCTACGCTTTTAAATTTAGGAGGAAAATATGGCATTGTTTGATTTTTTAAAAAAAGAAGAACCACAAAAAGGCGTCAATTTAGATGCTGAAGTAGCAAAGATCGTAGCAATTTATGAGACATATCCAGAGTTTCCGGTAATGTCGCCGGATCGAAATGTTGATGAATGGGTAGCATCGATCGCTAATGGAACTGGTAAAATCGTTCCAAAAGAAAGTATGATCCGAAATGAGGATGGCTTACTGCCAGGAGAAGTGCTTTTGCTTGATTGGGTTAATGAAAAAGATTCCACCACTGGAGTTTTTCCAGAATTCTTTGAAATGGAGCTTGGGATCGATCCTGTAGCCAGTACCAATGAGTTATTATTTGCTGATTATCTGGATATTTTAAACGATGCTTCCGTTGTCGATTACTGGTCTTTAAGTCAATTGAATGAGGTCTTTGAAGATAACGGACTGAATAAATGCAGGACTAAAGAAGAAGCAATCAAATTGCTGAAGAAGGAATTCACTACTGATTATATCGTCAACATGGTCGATCCTGGTATTTATGTTTTGATGGATAAAGGACAAGTGATCGTTGATAAATATGCGGAGTTTATTCATGACTATTTAGATACACCTCCAGAATAAAAAAAGGAAGCTGTGATTGGGATATAACTCTACGAGTTACAACCCAATCACTTAGCATCCGAATAAACGTTGGAAGCAGAAGTAACCCCTTCGGAAGTAAGCACTTCTGTCCCATCCTCAGCTTTCTTTTATTTTCTAGCCAACTAGTTCCCAAGGTCCCCATTGTTCTGTTCCAGGTACATTTCCTTGCGTCCACCATTTTGCTTTGTATGTTTTGCCTTGATACGTCACAACATCGCCACCATTATATGCTTTTGCTGCATCCCATGCGTTGGTTACAGGAGGTGTTGTACTTTCTTTTGTTTTCACTGCAAGAGCATTACTATCTGCTGAAAGATTTCCAGCAGCATCATAGGCCTTTACTGTATAACTATAGGTTGTATTAGCGGTTAAATTTGTGTCTGTATAACTTGTTTCAGCAACCGTTCCAACCAATGCGCCATCTCGATATACTTTATAACCAGCGAGTTTTACATTGTCTGTAGAAGCCGACCAGCTTAAGACAGCACTATTTTCGGTAACCGTTCCAGCAACCAGATTCACTGGCGTTGTCGGAGGCGTTGTGTCTGTCGGATCTGGATTAACTGCACCTCCGCCATAAACAGTTTGTTTGCTAAGTTCAGCACCGTTTTTGGCAATACGTTGTGTCAACGCGATGCTAGTGAGCCGATTGACGTCAACTGCAGCAGCACTGGATTTTAGTCTAAAGGTATAGCTTGAACCTTGTGGAATTTGTTGTGCATCATAAACCGAAGACAAATCTACGACTACATTGCCATTTTCTATTGTCACCGTTCCTGCTTTGTAATCGCCTGCTGATAACGTTTCTGCTGCATTGACAGGGATATATAATTTTGGTAGTTTCACTGTTTCAAAAGCAGATTCCACAGCTTTTAAAACGTCCCCAGCTTCATTAGATGTCTCATTGTTTTTAACTGTGATTTCATATCCTGCGCCATTTTCGTTGTATGGTGCAATAGTCGCTTTAACATTTAAATCAGCATAAATTGTTTTATTACCTGGCAATGCAGTTGCTCCAAATAGACCTGTTTTGATTGCTTTGGTCAATTCGTCACGCTTGGTTGTATCTGTCGCTTTGTCTTGAGACTGCATCCATGAAATCACGCCGCCTAATTGGTTATTTTTTACATATTCAGCTTTATAACCGATTGAGCGAGGATTATCATACGTATAAAATTCACCTGTTTTTTGATTGTACATATATGGCGCTTTTGCTACATCATCCCAATATTCTTTTAAGTCTGGTGATTTCACTTTAAGATCTGCGATATTACGGTACGGCCAAACACCACCGGCGCGACCACCATCACCTGATTTTAATGGATTTTTATTATTAGCACCGTACGTTGGAGATAAATCAGCATCTTTGTTATTTTTTTCAGCCGCTTGGAATAATCCAGGATGCGCTGCATCTGTTCCAGCTGCTACTTTATTCCAACCACGCGTATAGAAGGCTGCTCCGATCACAATTTTACTTGATGGTGCCCCATTTGTTTGCAAATACTTGACTGTTTGATCAACAGAGAAGCCGCTAGCATAATTAGGATCCGCTGGATTGCCATAAAGCGCGCTATGATGAGCACTATTTGGAGTCCAAGCACCATTCATGTCATAGGTCATCACATTGGCAAAATCGATTACTTTAAATAATTGTGCAACATCCACACCATTTTTCAAGGTATTTTGTGAAGCAGGTAAAGCAACAGAAAGTTCATAGGTTTTCCCTAAATCTTTTCCTTGTTTATCGATAGCAGTCCGAATATCTTGTAAGAGTGTAATAAAATTTTGTTTGTCGGCAGGTTTTGCATGAGGCGTGCCTTCATCATTAGTATTATCGACTTTATCTGGTTCGCGAACAGATGCAGGATATTCCCAATCTAAGTCAACAAAATCCATGTTGGTATATTTAATGAACTTAGCAATATTACTGACAAAATTTGCTCTAATGGATGGATTTGCTGCAACATCAGAGAAATCGCCTGATTTAGACCAGCCACCGATCGAAATACCGATTTTCAAATTGGGATTTTTAGCACGGATGTCTTGGATTGCATTTAGAACACCTGCACTAGCACTATTCCATTGAACACCCTCTTGCCCAACAGGTGCGCCAACTGCTGCATCTTTATCTGTAAACTTCAAATTCCCACTACTGTCAAAATCTAAAAAGGCATAATTTAAATGAGTTAATTGATCCGCTGGAATATCTTTAGGATAAAAATTGTCTTCTCCACCCCAGATCGACCAATCACCATAATACATAACATTACGGTATTGGGAAGGTTCTGCGGCCTCCACAGTTTTATTTAGTGACAATGCAGATAAAGTTAAAACCAAACTAGAAGCAATAAGGACTAGAGCAGATAGAACGTTAACATTTTTTCTAAACACTTTTTTCAAATTTTCCACCTCGTTTAAGTTTTAGTTGTGCAGTAATGACCGATAAATCTTACGTTTCTGATTTTGAGTATCCCCTCCTGCTATTCTACTGATTCTCATCATAAGAATATAACATTTAGTTTGAAAGCGCTAACGATATACACTTTGAAATGATATATTTTTATTAATAAAAATATATTGCATAAAAAGACAGTAAAAAAGGGGTGAAATAAGCAAAAAATCTATCTTACTCCACACCCTAAACTAGATAAACGGAAATCCTATTAGCAACTAGGGAACATATACCCCTTCGAACGGACAGTTCGAATATATTTTGACTTGAAAGAATCATCATTTAGTTTTTTTCTCAAATGAAAAACTAAATTGGCAACGCGATATTTTTTATCTCCCTCTTCTTCTCCCCAGACATTCTCATACAATTCTTCGTAGGTAACAGCTTCGCCTTTTCGCTTAAGCAATAATTCTAGTGTTCTAAATTCTAGCCTCGTCAAGGTTACTTCATCTTTTCCATCAATCTTTACAGAAGAATTTCCAGAAATCAAGCGAATGTCAAAAGCGTTTGCTCCCTCTTCCGAACGGCTAGTAAATCCGATAGACTCTTGCGACTCTTGTCCACCGGCTCTTCTTTCAAGAGTCTTCATAATATAGAGTGAGAATTCCTCTAGATCGTTTTCATTGTCAAAAGTTCCATCTGCTCCAAGTTGAAGATGGATAATCCTATTTATTTTTGTTGCTTCTTTGGATAAAATCCAGATGAAACAATTTGATAAACTTCTGGTTTTAATGATCGCTTCGTATGTTTGACCGATATTTTCAATTGCTGACTCCATGATAAATACAGCATGAATTCCAGATATTTCTTTCATCAATTCGTCTAAATCCATCTGGCGGATCACATATTTTTTTTCTTTTAAAGCTGTTATGTATGCAGAATTACTATTTTTATCATTGTTGACGATTGCTATGTTAAACATTTTACATTCCCTCATTTATATTTTTTTGATTATTTCAGATCTATCACTTTATTTTTCCGTAATATTCACATTTTTTTTCCTTCCTAAAAACTAGTATAAGCAAAAACATCACTTTTTTATTATTAAATTCGAGTGTAAATTTAATGTTTTTTTGATAAAAAGGGATTAAACTGCGCTTTTATTCCAGATCAATTTCATTTTATTTTTCGTATAAATAAAAAAAGGAAACAAAAAATAATTGTTTCCCTCTTAATAATATCTGTTTGCGCTATACTCTGTTATGTCCTACTTATCCAATATATTTTTAAATACGATAATCTCTAGCCACAGCATACATTTCCGATATTATTCCATTTGTTCCGTACTTCACACCAAAACTTTTCCCAAAAAGGCGCTTTTCCTTCGCTTCATCCAAATTTCTATAGAGGATTATTTCCTGATTTTCTAGCGATTCCTTGGCCTTTGTTTCTTCTTCAAATTTTTTCACGACTTTATCTTGATCGGTTAAATCTAACCAACTGCTCATATTTTTTAAGGTAGCAATGACATCTTGTCCATGGAAAACTCCTTCGTCCGGTGCGTTGTAAATAACCAATTTTTCACTGGATAGTTTGACTTTCTTTTGAATTGGAATATAGTTATACGTCAATTTTATTTCTCCATACGACAAATACTTTCCAGCTTTACTTTTATATTTTACAAAGCATGAAAACTCCAATGTATTCTCAGAGGTAAATAAACTATAGGAGTCAGGTTCTTTTTCGCTTCCTTCAACTGCCAGATCTTTTGTAATTAATTTCTTAGCAGAATCGATATTCTCAGGTATTGTCACTTCAAATTTTTTTTCCATAAGTTCTTGCGCTTCTTGTTCTGAAATATTTCCATATTCAAAATCGCCAAAAGGTGTCTTACGATCTCCCCACCAAGCAAATTTTTGCTCACTTTTATCCAGTTTATGATTTGCAGTGGATGCTGGTTGTTGTTCTGCGCTTCCATTACAGGCTGTTAAAAACACTAATGGCAACAATACTAAGACAATCTTTGCTTGTTTCATACTAAACCTGCTTTCTATTTATTTTTTAATTGGCATAATAATCTCTGTTTTTCCTTTAAATTGCTCCTTATCAAACGAAAAAGTAATATCTGACAACGATTGATCATTTAGCTGATAAACCACTGCACTTTCTATAGAATCATTCTTTCCAATCAGCTGCTTGCCATTGTCTAATAAATAGGATAAATCTTCTGCTTGTGTATGTTCTGCTATCGGACTTTTATTCACTATTGTCCCATCTTGTTCCACGGTTACTAACGTCTCCCATAGATTTGCAGAAACCTTGATATCACTTTTATTTTTAAAAACGTAACGCACGATCAAAAGATTTTGCTGATTATTTTCAGAAATAATTTTGTAACCTGTTAAATCAAAAACATATGAATCATTTTCAATTTTGTGTATTTTCTCTGAAGCTTGTTCTGATGTCGTTGTTTGCTCTGTTATACTTTCTACTGTTAACGTCTCGACCGATTGATCAAAGACTGTTCTTTTGTTTTCTTGATTATCTTGCGGTGTATAAAAAATATACTCGACTAAATGCTGTTTTTGAAGAATATAATAGGCTGATACCCAGACTGGGTTTTGCTTAAATACATATTTAAAAGAGAAACGTAGTGCTGCTTGGTCGTCTAATTTTATATTTTCCAAAGAAGTAGGATCAACACCAAAAGATTCTTTGACTAATTTTTTTGCTTCTTTTTCTAACGTGTTTTCTTTAAGACCTGCTCTATCGCGCACACGAATAAACATATAAGCATTACTAGTTGTATCTTCTGCACCAAAAACTGCGGCTTCATTATATTGCTCTTGATAATCCTCTTGTCCCTTCCAACCAGCTGGCAGATTAAAGGAATATTCTACACCTTCTTTTGAAAAGTATTCTTTTTCTTCAGATAACTTTGGATGCACACAACTAGTCAAAAAAAATAGTAGTGTACAGAAAATGACTCCTTTCAATTGCTTCATGTGACTTCTCCTTTGTCTCTTTGATTTGATTTTATACCTCGATCTTTACTTCAATTCTTTTTTTTAACCAATAGATATAGCCAATAAATAGTAGTATACAAAGAATGAATAAAGCTGCTCCAAGCACAAATCCTTGCGGTAAGAAAACAAAATTGATCTCATGTTCACCAGCTGGTACTGGGATCGCTAAAAAGGCATCTTTGAATGTTGGAATCGTCACCTGTTTTCCATCAATATAGGCTTTCCACCCCTTATCATATGGAATCGTTGTTAACAACACTCTATCTTTATCAAAAGAAGTTTGAGCCTGTGCTTTGCGGCCATTCGTTTTAAAGTCTACACTTTTTTCTTGAATCTTTTTCACCGATTTTTCAAATTCCTGTGTATTTAAAAAGACAACATCTGGTTTAAACAACGTAGTTCTCTGTTTACCACCTGTAAAACTAGTCGTCACTTTTATTGTTTTTGTTTTTTCATAATAGCCTATTGAATGATATTGACCATCATCACGTAAATCGGTTCTACGTGTTACACCATCGACTGTCACATGTACTTTGGTGTCTATTGCTGCACCTAAATCTGTTGGTACTAAGCTTAAATAGCCTTGTGAATGTGCTGGAACTGTGATTAGCCACGTAACGGATTTTATTTTATTTGGCTCTTCTTCACCAAAGCTGACTGTGTTTTCTTCCTCTGTAATAATGACATTTTTTGAGTCTACCATCGTGGCTTCTCCAAAACTAAATAATTCACCTTCAGAACCAGATAAATAATTGAAAAGTTCTGTTTGATTTCGGACTGCTTCTTTTTCGTAGATGCCGTTATCAGTCATAATTCCTAAAGGTAATGCATAGTCATTTTTATAAAGGCTATAGTCACCTGATTGACCAATTTTTTCATAGCCAAACTTGTTTAGATTTCCTTTAGCAACGGTATATTTCATCCCAATCAACGCATCCATCAGCAAAGTATTATTTTCATAATGAACCTGAAGATTGCTGCCTAAAGAACGAAATCCTAATGCATTCATATATTGCGAAGAATGTCTATTGCGAATCGATGAAAACATCCCGATGCCATGATAGCCAAAATTAAAACTATCGTCTAAAGAAATTGGATTTAAATTTTCCATTCTAAAAAAAGTTTCATTTGCTTTAGAGGCTTGATCTGACAACTCTTTGATTTGAGGATAGGGCTTAGCAATCAAGTCACGCGAAGGATAATTCCAATCCTGTTTAATTCCTTTTACTAAAGCTTGTGCATTTACAAAAGCCTCTCCACTCATTAACAGAACAATTAACACAGGTAGCCACTTTTTCCACCTTGGCTGATACACATAAAAATATAAAAGTAAGACATACGCTGCAAGCAAACTAATCGTTACAACTAACGACATTGTCGTGATAACACCATACCTTTTCTTATTAGACGCAATCAAAAAGACAATGAACAGACCTGCTATCCCCAGTACACCATTCAACAGTTGATTGAAGTCGCTCTTTTCAAATACTTCTAAACCATATCCAGCCAATAAAATCACTAAAAATGAAAATAAAAAGCTAAACCTAAACAACAACATATTTGGTGAATGCATGCCATGCCACGCTAGATTAAGTGGTAAAATGTAGACACTTGCAATCAATAAGATAAATAAGCTCCCATAAAGCAATTTATTTTTAAGTGCAATCTTGTTGCTGATAAAGTAAAACGTACAAAAAATCAATGCAAATAAACCAATATAAATAAAAGGCATACTTTCAAATTTAGACGTATCATAAACACCCACTAAACTTTTTGCTACAAAATCCCATGGGCCAGTATCAGGTGTTAAAAAAGTCGTAATCGCCGACAAACTTTCACCATTATTACTAAGATCAAAAATAGTCGGCAATATGGTGATCATTGAAGCACCACCAGCAAGTAGAGAAGTAATCAAATAGGTAGGAATCCTTTTTTTATAAACACTCCAATTACTGATTGCTCTGACAAAAAAGTATAGAAAAGAGAAAACGCCTACCATAAAAGCCATGTAAAAATTAGATAAAAATAAAAGTAGATAACTAACAAACAATAGAATTGGTTTCTTACCGTCCATCAACCGATGGATACCTAGAATAATCAATGGTAAATACATAAAGGTATCCAGCCACATGATAACTTCCGAGTATCCTACACTATAAGACATTAATGCATAAGATACACTTAAACCGGCAACGAACCAACGATTGATTTTAAACGTGTTGTGAGCGAATACCCAAAAAGCCAAGCCACTTGCCCCAAACTTAAGTAGCGTTAAATAATACAAAGCATCCGCCATATTTCCATTATCAAAAAAGAAAACGAGTGGCGTAAACAAGCCATTTAAATAATAAGCCATCAACGCCCAGTAATTTAAGCCTAATGAGCCGGACCAAGTATAAAAAATATTTTGCTTGCCATGCAAAACATTATTAAAGCTAGCATGAAAATTTGCATATTGTGTAAATGAATCACTCGCTAAAACCGTTAATTTACTACCTGGATAAATATCGTTAAAATAATAAGTCACTGCCATTAATACAACTGGTATACTAAAGCTCAGCAGCATCACCAAACTATTTTGTTTTAGAAACTCTTTTATTCTATGTTTTTTCATTTTTAGCGCTCACTTTCTTTAAAGTTCCCAGCATTTTATCGGACAACCCCTAGCTTGTTGAACGGATAATACCGATAGACAACGATTCCTTCAATTTGATTCTGATCAACCAAGCCAAATATCCGACTATCTTCAGAATGATTTCTATTATCACCTAAAACAAAATAAGCATTTTCAGGTATCTTATAATATACTGATAATGCCTTTGCAACCTTGGTTGTAACATTAACCTGAATCGTTCCATCTGGTAGTTCTTTAGCTGCTAAGTTTTGGCCATAGAGATTTTTAGGATTGTTTTCTGCTTGATGATTGATATACAACGTATTTTCCTCTACCCAAATAACATCACCTGGCATTCCAATGACTCGTTTGATATAAGAGTCGCCCTGCGCCGTTTTCGGCTCAAAGGTAACAATCTCATATCTAGATGGATGCACTCCTTTAGCAACCAAAACACGATCCTTATCAGCAAAAGTCGGTGCCATAGAATGCCCCGCTACTTGATGTGTGGCCATCCGGAACAAGAACAGCATACAAACAATGAAAAAAAACAGAAAAATCAAGTTCGAAAAATAACGACGTACTTTCCCAGCTCGACTTTCTTTTTGATTTTTTTTTCTTTCAAGCATTTGTTGCCTTTGTATGTAGCTAAATGTGTTCTTTTTTTTATGAGGTGTTCTTTTTCTTGCATGACCAGCAGGACTTTTTCTAAGTACTAGCTGCTCTGATTTTGGCTGTTTCATTTTTTCACCTCGTTATTCATAGACTAAAAATGAGTCATTTCATGAATTGGAAATATTCTCATTGTTACTACACCGATAATATCTTTTTCATCTACCAGCCCAAAGTACCGACTGTCTGTTGAATAGCGTCGATTATCACCCAAAACAAGGTACTTCCCTTTGGGTATACTTGTTTCTTGCAATAGTTCCTGTAACGAAAAATCGGGTGTACTATTGGTATCTTTTTCCCCTCTAGCTTCTGTTTTTTGAGACATAAAGCGTTCCACTATTTCTTCTCCGTTTATATATAATTTATCTTTTTTATAGGAAAAATCTTCACCTGGTAAAGCAATTACACGGCGAATCATGACTTCCCGATTTTTAGGATCTTTGAAATAGACTAAATTGAACCGCTTGACCTGTCCCCATTTATTCACGAACAAGCGATCCTTATCATTCACTGTTGGTGTCATGGAATAGCCTTCAACTTTAGGGATAGAGAACGTAAAATATGCAATGACTGAAATCAAGGACAAAGTAAGAACGATCGTAATGATCACTTCTAAAATCAGCTTTTTACGTTGTTGCTTCTTTAAAGTGATACGCTGTTTTTTTGTTAATCGCTTTCCTTTACCTCTCTGTTGCTTCTGTTTGTTTCGAGTTTTCGCGTCTATTGAAGATTTTGTTACTTTCGGTGCTCTAGCCTTTTTTCGTTTTTTAGAGAGATTAGTAGTATTCTTTTTCAAAGTTGGTTTCATTTTGGTTACTGGACGTTGTTTCTTCTTTTGATTGCCTTGTTCCATTTGATTCACCTCAACCTAGCTGCTACTTTTTGCTCTTCAAAGCAGCTTCATTGACTTTAAATCGTTTGAATACTTTCTTTTGACTATCTTTCACTTTTTTTACATCCTTTTGATAGCCTTCCATCGTATCAGTGTTTCCTAAGCTGTCTACGGTCTGACTACTTAAGTTTGTTCCAAGTTCTTTCAGCAAAATAAAGTGCCGATTCAACAGTATTTGTCCTTCTTCTGTTAAGCCTTGATACGCTCTTCTCGCACCATAACTAGATAAAGATAGCGAAAGCTCCCTTAGATTTTTAATTGATTTTTGTGGATTTTCATTATTTTTAATATTGCTTAATTGAAGCTCAACTTCATCCAGCAAATAATAACTTTGAACGATAGACTCTGAATCATTCGCATTCAAGTTATTCATTTGGTAATGACGAGTGTAAAAAGCGCCTCCCGTTGTCATCAACATTAAAACAAAAAGAATGATCCCACTATTTCGCTGGCGTTTGACTTGTTTTTCAAATTTACGGCGTTTCAAAATAAATTGTTTCCGTTTGCGCTTATTTTTGGGTGGTCGCTTTTTCAATGGACGTAATTTTCGTCTAGTCATTATCGAAAGAGCAACAGAGAATAGTGCAAACAGGAAAAAGAGCAGGGCACTAGATAGTAATGTTACAAAAGACCAATCCAACATACTCATATTCGGCTCTCTCTCCTTTAAGTTTTTTTATTTAGCGTTTCCTTTTTTTAGCATTCTTTTTCTTTGGGGTTCTTTTTTTATTAAGCGTCCTAACTACAAAGAATATAATCACTCCTAAAACAAAGACACCTGCAACGATTGGTACAATTAACTTCCAGTTAATCCCTTGTTCTTGAACTAAATTAACATCTTGCTTGTTATACTTATCGGCATCCTCATCTGTAATTGTAAATTCTTCATTCCATTCCCATTTTCTATCCTTTGAAGTCGCAAGAACGTGTGCTCGATACTTACCTGGCACCATTTTTTCACCATTCATTGAAATCGGAAAATCCATCATACTATTTGGTGCAAAGCGCATACCTGCTTTTTTAGTATCATAAATAACACTATCTGATTCTTTTGACATGATTTGAACATCCAATGTTAATTCATCTAAAATTGCTGCTTCCGTATTCGAAAGATTCACAAAAATACTATTTCTGTAGTTACTTAATCCAGCATATACTTTGTTCAATTTCAATTCAGGTTGTACAACGGCATCTGTTTCAGTCAGTACCATACCAACTAGAAACGCATACTCATTAACAACTCCCTTTTGTTTTGCCTGTTCTTCTTTGCTAATATGACGTTTCATTTCAATACCACCAGAAATCATACCATCGTAACTACTTTCTGGCATTGTAATAGCTAACTTCAATGGCACTGTTGTTTTAGGTGGGATTTTTACAGATTCTTCTCCTTTGACGATATCTTCAAAATCATATTTCAATGATTTATCATTATCGATTGAACTCGGACCATATTCAATCACACCATTTCCATTTGTTTTGGCACCACTAATCGAAACTTCTACTTCCACTTCTTGATCTCCATCATTTGTCAAATCAATTTGAACAGTCTGTTTTTGTCCAGGCGTCATCTTCAAATCATAATAACCAACTTGTGGATTTTGTTGATTGTCTGGTTTAATCACTTTGTAACTGAAGCCTAACGGATTTTTTTGTTCCTCTTGTTTTTTTGAATCATCGGCGAATGCCAGTTGCGTTGGCAAAACAAAACTAGCTATGTATATAAGAGAGAGTATAAATATAATTGCTCTTTTTTTCATTACGGTTCTCTAACCTTTCTATGAAATGAAATTCGCCGACTCATTGAGCCAGCGAACCTCACTCAGTACTTATTTTTTACTTTAAAATGAATTAATGGTTACGACTTAAAGTACGTCAGCCATTGTCCAAGTGATTTTTGCAGAGTAATCTCCTTCACCAATTGCAGTAGTTGCTGGAATGTTTAAGACAACTGCATCTTTAGCAGTGTCATCAGAGTGTAAACCAAAATTAAGTTCAAATTTACCATAACCAACGCCGTCTGCTGCTTCTTTGTTATCAACAAAAATTACTGAGTCGCCTGCTGTTGCAGCTTCTCCTGCTGTAAGTTTCAATGTTCCTGCTTTTTCAGCTGGTTTTAAGCTTGGATCTGCTGTTGAAGTTACATTGATATTTTTGTAGGTAATGTTAGCACCTTTCAAGTAAGTACCGCTTGTTTTTTCTTTGAAGTTTTCAGTGATTTTAGCACTTACTTGATATGGACGGCTATCAGTCGCACGTAAATCTTGGAACCATACAGCGTTTTGCATGTCAAATTTCTCAGTATTAGTCGCTTTATCTGCTTCTGTACTGTCTGGATTTGCTGTGATAAGTAATGCATTATAATCACGTTGCGTTTGACTTGTTAAAATATCGTGTGAATCAAATTCTAATGGGCTAATACCGATAATTCCCATAGGTCCAGGGTTTGTTGTAGTGATCCCTGTTGTGATTGTTGTACCAGTTGAATTACCTGGATCAGTGATGACTGGATCCTCATCTGAGTTATAAGTGAACTCAATGTGTCCAGACCCTTCAAGATCGTTTGCCTTTGTTGTGTTTGGCAATGCTAAAGCTACTCCTGTTGCTGCTAATAAAGCTGCTCCGCATAATTTGTGTGTTAATTTCATTTGTATTTCCTCCTAAAATTGTGTGTTTTTATTTATGGTAACTCGGCTAATGTCCAAGTTAGCACCGTAGTGTAAGGTACCGGATCTTTTTTCGTTGTTCCGGGTATTGACAACGTTATTGCGCTGTTTTCTTGTATTTGCTTATTTTCAAAGCTTGCATCAAGCATTGGCTTTCCGTCTGATTCGACTTTGGGTTTCAAGCTATTTTCTCTTCCAAGCGGATTATCAGATGATGCTCCGAATGAAATAGACCATGTGCCTGCTCCTGTGCCTGTTTTTGCTTCTGCTAAGTTATATGTTTCTCCAATATTTTCCAGACGAATAATATCACCTGAAACAACTGGGGCATATGCTTTATCTACTGTAGAATTCGTCCATGATTTGTCCAAAGACAACACGGCGCCATTTAATTGATTGTTTGATGTTTTCGTATTTTGAAATTGTGTCTCTTGTTTTAAACGAAGAGTCCACCCCGTTGCTCCGCCGCGATAATCTGAAACTTGGATAAAATTCCCACGCGCTTCAGTTGCGTCATGAAATAATTGAGCATTCACTGAATAAATCATATCTTTATCAGATATTTTATTGCGTCCAGTAAAATTGAACTGTGGAACAAAATCAATACGCAGTTTTCCAGATGAACTTGGACTTTCTCCTGCATCGACAGTGTTATCCGGGTTTTCCGGATCTCTAATCCCTACATCGTCATAGTCACCAGTAAACTTGATAGAACCTGTGCCATCTAAACTTCCTTCAGCGGATACAGTCTGACTCCCTGTAATAAAAGGTCCTGCACCTAGAAGAATTGCGGCAAGTAAAGACAATGTCATTATTCGTTTCATTGCTTAATGCCCCTTTCCTTCTTGCTTTTCCTTTTTCCATTTCAAAAGAAAATAGGCTAAAACAATTACAACCACAACGACACCACTGATGGATAAACTTGTTCTTACTAATTCACCAGTTGAAGGATATCTACCTTTAGGTTTGACTGGCATTTCCTTTTCAATTGGTTTTGAAAAACTAGTTGATGTTGATGGTTCAGTTGAACCATCTTCTTCATAAAAGCCAATTTCTCCATTTGTTTGAACAGCACCGCCGCCATTTTCATCTCCTTGTGCATTGACCATTTGAGCTGGCAAAATGAATAGCGTAAACCAAGCAATGAAAAAGATAAGCAGATATGTTACTTTTTTTGTTCTCATTTTATCCCTCCATTATTGGGTTTCGCTTAAGGTAAACTTGATCGTTGCAGTGTATTCGCCAAGTTTTCTATATTGATTTGCTTCCAGAACCATTTTAAAACCATTTCCTTTTTTGACCCATTCTTCTTCACTCACATTTTGGCTGCCTCTGGCTTTTTTGATAATGTCGTATGGTTCTTCTAATTTCAACACATTATCACGTGCACCATCTTTATAGATAAGCGCTTCTGGTAACTTATAAGATTGGTCATCTGTTGATTCCATCACTTTTGTTACTTTAGCTGATAGCTTCCAATCAGTTAAAATTTCTCGGCTATCACTAACAACAAGAGATTGATCGTACTCTGGATCATCCGCAGAAAAATTACCATAGCTTCCCGATTCTTTTAGCCCAAAATCAATCATTTTGGGGGCTGAAACAAATGAAAGAACGCCTTCGACCTTTCCGCCCGGTAAGCCAACCTCATTAGAAGTTACTGTAAGAAGTTCATGTGCTGAGTCTGGATTGATCGGACCTTGGACAAATGGTTTTTCTTGCGGTGAATCACCAGTAGCTTTCGCTGTATTTTTAATGTCGCTACCGACAATCGCATTTTGTCCAAGTTTCACTTTAAAGGTTACTGTTACCTTCTTGTTGGCAGCTAAATCTCCAGCATAAATCTTCAATGTTCGGCTTTCTTCAACATAACTAAATTTACTTTGATCAGCACCAATAGACTCACCATTAATGGTAATACCATGGTTTGTTGGATCAAACTGTAACCCCGCTGCAAGGACATCGACTAATTCAATATTTTTCCAAGGGGCAGATTCTGCTTTAGGGTTTTCAGCTTGCAACGTATAAGTCAGCGTATCACCAATTGCCGTTTTATCAGAGCCGCCACTTGATGCTACTGTTTTAACCAGTTTTGATTGGTCTGGAATGACATCTTTAACAACCAAACGATTTGCCGGATTAAAGCGGTCATCTTTGGTGCCAGATTTCACTGCATCATGATAGCCTGAATAAGCTTCATAGCCAGTAACTTCTTCACTGATATTTCCAAATACACCATCTGGTTCTTGTGTATATGTTTTCGGTAATGTAAAGGCTGGTAAAGGACTAATCGTTGCCTTATCTTTAAAATAAATGTCAACTGTAGCGGTCTTATCTAAATATTTAGGCAGGTCAAGTGTCCACGCTCCAGCATTTACTGTTGTTGTGATTGCTTGACCATCTGAACCTTTTAACCATTCCCCATTCACTTTAACGAAAACTTTTGCACCATCTTCACCGCTTGTCCCTGATAGTTGTTTTGTTGCGTTATTTAAATCTGTTGTTACTACTGCTTTGGTTGGTGGTGTAACATCAATCGTAGCGACTGATTCTGCCCAGTCTTTTAAATCTCCAGGAACTTCATCACCTGGCTTACCTAGATGGACAGTGTTAGGATCAGGATTTAAATCTCCAGCTTTTCCACCACGCCATGCTCTTACCACTTCAATTTTGTCACCTGTTTCAAAAAATTCAGTATCTCCATTTGCCATACGCTTATTTTCAGCTTGGAATAACCCCGGACGGGCACCTTCACCATAAATATTTAGCCCTTGTGAGTTCTCATCAGCACCAACTGTTTTTCCATTGATTTCATAGGTTTCGCCAGTATTCGCTTTGGTAACTTTTAAAACGACTGTTACTTCGTCTGTCCAAGCAGAACGAGAACCCTCAACACCTTCTGGAATAGTAACATGGCCAAATGCATACTTATCAGCATTCGCTGGTGTTCGTAATTCATCGACAACTGGATTAGCATTATTTCCACTAATCCGTGCCATTGTTCGCATATTATTGGCAGTACTTCCTAATACAGCATGAACTGAATCATCCGTCGTAAAGGTCCCTGGTAAATTTAGTTGACTCATTTCGAATGTGCGATATCTTGCCGCACGTGAGCTGTGATAATCATATCTAAAGCCAGTATCATAAAGTCCCATATCGATCAGTGTCCATGCACTATATGGATTACCTTCTAGTTGAGCAGCATTTCCCTGCTTCCAAACACTGACATCAGAGTAAACATTTTTTAAATCACCACTACCATTGAAAACTACGCTACCGCTATTATTTCTAAAATCGTAGTACAACATATTGTGAAATTCCAAAATCGAATTTGATCCAAAACTAAACGTACCACCTGTACCGTACCCATCAATTGTAAACTCTGTTCCTGGATCACCAGCAATAACTGTTTGATTTCCTGAGCTGAATCCTCTTCCTAAAGTAGAAACTATTTCTACCTTAGAATTTTTGTCTTCCAATTTAAACGAATTACCCGTACCTGTATAGTTGATTGCCTCTTGGTTACCATTACCAATTATTTTAAATTTTGATCCTCCAGTAACCTTTACAGCATTGTTCCCACCAGACAAGCGCAGTGTTTCAGAACTTGAACTAGCGTCCTTAATGATTGAAAATTCTGAATCATTTTCAATATTAAACTGCATATCGCTTGATGTTCTAAAACGCATAACTGCTCCAAAACCATTTCCTCTTGCATCATTTCTTATTTTTGCATTCAGTACAGCTTTATTTTTAATATTAAAAATGCTGCCGTTCCCTTGTAGAATTGTTGCTGGATGCGATTCTGAATCTAGATAAAAATGGGCAGAATTCGTTACTTCTATTAAAGAATTCACTCCTTGTATACAAAGGATCCCCCCAAATCGATCTGTCCCAGTTTGTGAGCTATAAATGGTTGCTTTTGTTCCTTCACCATCAAATTTCATTGTTGCACGGTCCCCATCGATAGCAATCATGGTTGTTCTACTATTATTCAATTCTAGCGTTGAACCTTGATTGACGAGAATCGTTGCATCATTTACTTGAGAGCCCATGAACATATCTGAGAATGTTCCACTAATCTTTGTTCCATTAGTAATAGTTATATTTTTAGCTTCAAACAATTTATGCCAGCTATCATTCATACTTGTTCCACCAGCACCGCCAGTACCTACCCCATTATGAGTCAGGTGGATGTTTCCTCCATCCATCAAAATAGCGCCATTTTGCAGATATGCAATACGTTTAGTATGTCCTTCAATTAATGAAATATTATTAAAGGCCGCTGTCCAATTTGAACTGACAGCAGGTGCCGCATAGACCAATGCATCAGCGCTAGTAACTGCACTACCAGAACCTTTCAGATTCACATTATTAAATCTGAGTTCTGAAGCTGTTCCAACTGATCCTAAAGTAATTCTAAAATTAGCACCAGCGTTAGCCCCAAAATCTAAACTAAAATTATCTACTCCATTAGCACCATCGATTGTTACACTTCTGCTTACAGTACCTGGATTCAGCGCTGAGTTCCCACGAGCAATATCTTTAGACAACTTGATCGAACTGACTGCAGGATTTTGTAAAGCACTCACAAATGTCCCCCAGTCCTCAACAGTGACTAAATTTCTTGCATTAAAAGTAACAGGTGAGGCAATTGCATTATTGTTACTTTTAGACTCAGCTACTTGCTTCTGATAGTTCAAATCAAAACTAGCTTTTGCAACCACAGTATCTTGTTGAGTGACTTTAAGTGTATCTGCTATATTTTTCCCAGCTGTCTGCGCCTTTAAAATTATTGGAAGTTCATATTCTCCTGTAGTCTCTTTAAATTGAATAGCTATTTTATTCATTTGGTCGTAATCTTTAATACTTAGCTCATTTACAACCTTTGATGGTAGAGACTCTATTAGCTCCTCACCAAATAAAAGACCTACTTTTTTTTCATCTAAAGATAATACAATTTCTTCTTTTTGTGGATTTTTAACCTTCAAAAGAAACTCTATTTGATCTGTTGATTCAGAAATTTTTTCAAGAGTATATTGGCCTTTATTCTTCTCAGAAGCTTGTATCTTGGTTTGATTACTAACTATCAGAAATCCTAAAATACTAAACAAAGAAACCAACAAAACAACTAATATCGATTTTTTTCCGATCTTCATTATTTTTCTCAACTCCTCTCTATTTGTATAATTTTTGGTGTGTCGGATCACACTATATTATTTCAATTTTTGAACCCAAGCTGAATTTTCCAGTCTTGAATAAAAAAATGGAAACCAGATTAATTACGTAACCATCAACTAGACAACATATACCCCCTAGAGCGAACTGTTCGAATATATTTTGGCTTAAAGGAATCGTCTTCAAGTTTTTTTCTCAAATGAAAGACTAGATTGGCTACCCGATATTTTTTATCGCCCTTTTCCTCTCCCCAGACTTCTTTATACAATTCTTCATATGTGATTGCTTCACCTTTTCTTTGAATCAATGATTCCAGAGCTTTAAATTCCAATTTAGTCAATCCAACTTCACCTTTTCCTTCGATGTTCACGGAGAAATTGTTGGGGACTAGTTGGATTGCTGGCCGCGCTCCTTCCGTTGTTTGAAGAATTGCAGTCTGCTGACCTTTCTTGTTCGATCTTCTTTCAAGTGTATTCATAATGAATAAGCAAAACTCATCTGACTCTGTGCGACGATCAAATGTGCCGTCTGCCCCAAGTTGAAGATGAACGATTCGATTTACTTTTGTTGGTTCACTAGACAAAATCCAGATAAAATGATTCGTTAAGCTTCTTATTTTGATAATTAATTCGCATGTCAGTCCAATATCTTCTAATGTAGGTTCTATGATAATCACTGCATCCATGATAGGGATTCGTTCAGCCATTTCATTTAGATTAATTTGATGAATTAGACATTTTCTTTCTTTTAAAGCAACTATGTACTCTGATTGATAATTTCCAACTGTATTTACGAGCCCTATGTTAAACATTTGTTTCCTCCTTCTTCTTGATGATAATGCTTTGCTAATCCTTTTAAATTTATCCTGTATTTACTTTTAAATAAAAACTAACAATCTCATAGTTCAAAATTATTATTTTATTCTGTTTTATAGTAAAATAGACTCTGATTGCCACTTTTTATGATTCATATCTGGGTTTCCTATTCTAAATAAGAACAGGAAATCAA
>NZ_JXLC01000009.1:0-126375 GCF_001886225.1 Enterococcus silesiacus
GGAAATGTCTGAAATTAAAGCACTTTATAATAAAACCAAATTGAAATCATGATTCTATTTCTGCACTCTCCTAGTTCCGATTAATAATTAAGTTCTTTATTCTCAATTCAGAAAATCCAGTTGCTTTTTGTTTTTGAATATTTTTAATTTTGGTGTAATACATCTCATCGAAAACATTTTTAATTTTTAAATACTCCAAACCTTTATATCCAATAAAAGATATAACTATACATAGTACAACAAGCTTTGGTTTCTTCTTCATTTTTTTACTCATTTCAATTTATTCTAAAAATGGATCTTTCTTGATTATCACTTTCCCAATATCCTTTGCAGAGAAGCGACTAGGATAAGTATTGATCCAATCCTTGATAACTTTATTGTATAAGACTTTATCCGTTACTATTTGTACTTCTTTCTTTGAAATATTGTATTTATCAAAATATTTTTGGATTTCGTTCGCTTTTTTTATATCCCATTTTTCTATGTTGTCATCTATAATACTGATGTCTTCATTTAAAATTTTTGTTTCACTATCATATCTATATCCAATATCATAAGAGATATTGGAATCTATTTTTTTAGTATATCCTATATAAAACTCTTTTTTTGAAAACATAAAACTAATTGATAAAGACTCACCGTTCTCCAAATATTCTTCTTTATAACTCTCAATTACTGGTCCTACAACATTATTGGTATCTGCTGTTTTTCTATCCCACCGTTCAATCTGTTTCATCTTTGGAAACCCTTTTGGATTTAAAACATAACCAAGATCATCATATTCTGAGTAATATATTTCATCAAAAATATTTTTAACTTTTAGATATTCCCAACCTTTATAAACCCCAAAGACAATCAGTATCAGTAATATAATAAAAAAGATTTTTTTTTTCATTCTAATAATCCTTCAATTCATTATTTTTATCCTTTAAGTTACATAAAAATCGATACGAATCATAGTATTTTTCTTTTAATTCTTTCATAGAATTGACTTTTAGACTATCAAATATAGTTTTTTTCACTTCGTTATACGATGTATGTTCAGTAAAAATTTGTGCTCGACTTTGTCCTGATCGCAAACGATTGTGATAATAATTCATTGCATCCATGTAAGACCATTTATTTTTGTTCATTAAATACGTTATATTTTCTGAATCCAAATCCGCTTTATAATCATCTGGACCTAAGCTCGGTTTTGCTTCAGCCGCTTTTGTTGCATCACCTTTCCAACCAGATAAACGATTAGCATTTTCACGACCACCATTTCCAGCTGCTGCTGGAATACCCGGATTTAAAATGGTAGCTTGTGTAATAGACTGATGTGCAAAGTCTCCTTTCCCTCTCATCTGATTATATTGGTTATTCCATAATTTTTCAAAATCTTTCATTGATAAATCATGTCCCAAAGCTTGCCCCATAGTATTTTTGAAGTTTTGTCGTTGATCTTTGTTTAGATCACTAAAAGATATATTGCCGGATGATGAAATCATATTTTGTATTCTCACTTTATAACGTAATAAATCATAGTCTCTATCGCTTAAGCCAAGTAATTTCTTTAACTGATCCTCAATTGACATAGCATCACCACCGCCATCAGTAATTCCCAAACCCGCCGTATTAGCCCACATAGCAGCTTGTTTTAAGCTTCCTTCACCATATACCAAACCACCAAGTAAACGGTTCAGAATATAGTCTCGTTCTTTCTGTGAAAGATTAGGATAATTTTTATCAATATTTTCTTTCATTTTCAAAATAATTTGTGCTGTCTCATCATCAAATCCATACTGATCTTTCAAGTTTCGCACAAATTTCTGCTCACTGGTTTGATGGCGATCATTCCAACGTTTATTCACATCTTTCATCCAAGATGTATCCTTCAAAGAGAACCCTTTACCGTTCCAACTCCCAGGACCAATACTGCCGTCACCGTTAACACCTAAAGCTTGCATTCCTTTTGAAAGCAAATTCCCTGTATCACTCAACCCATCAAAATAACTGGTAGACTGGTCACAAAACGCAAGGAATTTTTGAAGTTTTTCCTCTATTTTGGCTTTCTTCGCTTGATTACGTGTGATGCCTGCATCCATGATAGTGATTGCGGCTTGGAAAATCATGCCCATTAATTGATCTTTGTCGTCTGATAAATTTTGTTTGGCTTGAGTATAGCTGTCTTTTGACGATTGAAACCCTTGAATCAACTTATCCGCTTCATTGATTTGCTCTTGTAATTCTTCTGAATCTAAATCTTCACTACCACACTGAGAGATGTAGGCTTCCACATATTGTTCATTCGCTTGTACAACCGCCTCACTATGAAGAATCGCTGCTTTACATAGCGCTGGATAAACGCTTGAAAGATAGGATTTTATGGCGTCCATTCCTTCTCCGCTCATTCCTACCGCTAACTGAATCCCTTGCGTTGCGGTTGAAACAGATTCCAATGCCTGACTATACGTTTTAGCATATGATTTTATTTGTTCTGTTTGAGTTTGGACTTCACCAATCACCATTTTGACCACGGTCATCTTCCTCCTCTCTCAGCGCTTGTAATTCTGCTTCATACAAGGTTTCGGAATACTCTTCTAATTGTCGTTTTTCCTTGTTTACTATTTCCTGACCTTCGTTCATTTCATCAAAAAATCGGCGTTCTTCTATACGAGCTTCTTCAACAATCTCTTCAAAAAAAGAAAATTCTTCTTGTCCATGAAAATAGGCTAATATCCGTTCATTTTGTATCCGTTCCCTCATAGCTAGCTGTCCATATTCTTCCATTTTGCGTTCTAGTAACAGGCTAATCTGAACAGTCTCTTCTTGCTTTTCTTCGTTTTCAATTCGCTTCTTTCTAATGTCGTCCTCTTTCATATCATCCACTCCTTAAGTTAAACGCTTTAATGCATCGCTATTTCATCAAACCTGTAAAGGGTCTATCAAATAACTGTTTCGTTTGGGAATCTGCTCGTTCAAACGCTGCAACAGCACTGTGAATATTCGCTACGTCACGGTTTAACAGTTGTTGGATTGTTGTGGAAGAGGTTTTAAATTCTTCAAAAGTAGTAGTTGCTGTGGCATTTCCTGGCACCGTTGTCCCAGAAGAAAAGGTCACGGTTTGGGAAATCGTTAATTTATCGTTAGCTTGACCAATCTTGGTCGCCTGATTCTGTGCTTCTGCGCCGTTAACATCAATCATTTTTTCATACTCCTTTATATTTTTTTCAACCCTAATATCAAGTATATCTTAATAAAATATCGAAGTAATTCATATTCGTTTTAATACTTAATACGTGGTTTAAAAATTCTCTTTCCTTTCATAAAAAAACGGCTAAGACAGCTATAATGCTTGTCTCGCCGTTGATCTTCATATTCAAGAAAGATAAAGACTTTTTATGAACATATAATGTTAAGTCTATCGATTACCTAACATTTTCCAAATTAAATCAGAAAGAAAGGTGCTTGCAAAATTACTAAACACATCTGATGTAAACTCTGGCAAATGTTTGTTTAACAGATCTTTTATTCTGCCTTGATTTTTTGAAGATGTCTCCACTAATAATTCTGTGCAGGCTTCAAATTCTTGACTATCTTGAGGTAATTTAGTCAGCGTTGCTTTTATTTCTGTGTAAAACTTATCCCAGTCGATTTGGGCATCATCTGATGAATAGTTAACTTTGTTATTGTTACCAAATATAAATGGTGAGCTATTAAAATGATTATTTTTAATTTCCATACTCTACACCATTATTATTACCAAACATAATTGGACTATTCGATATATCACACTGATCCATATTAATGACTATTCGTTCATTATTAGTATTGTTGATACAATATTCAATAACTTCTCTTATGTAGTTGGCAAATTGCGGGTCTGCACAAGCAATGATATATCTGTTACCAGAATTCAAGTGGATGTACATGTCTTCCCCTCTACTATCGTTTGCCTTCTTTATTTGATAGATAATTGCACCAGAAATTACTAGTCCTAAAATACTAACTATCGTGAGGCTTTTTATAAGAAATAGGAATAGGATAAAAGCAATAACTGGTTTAGTCATACTTTTACTTGGTGGCGTATGAAGAGATATTTGTGCAATACTGCTAATTTGTAATGTCGTTCGATTAAATTGAATTGAGTTTTTTTCAATTAAAATCTCGCTTGTTTCAATTCTTTGATTGTTTAGGTCATTATTCTCTGTATTCATTTAATCCCTCCTTTTGTATATTAATCACAACTTATTGATTATAACTTATTTTTCTCTCTATGTAAATAAATTATTAAATATAAACAAGATCTATGTAAAAATATTTTTTCTGTTATTTTATCTTATATATAAGGAAACGATTTTTCGTGTTATTTAATGGCGTTTAAGAGGAAAATTAGGTTGCGTGTTCGCCTTCTTTTCGTATATACTTAGGAGGTAGAATAGAACAAAGAAAACAGCCCATCTATAAATGAGCTGTTCAAATCAGAATATAAAATAAATTGGCACTTCATTATTTGGCGACAACCAAATAATTGAAGCCTTGTAAAGACAGAGCAAACTGCCCAAACAAGTTGCCAATAGTGCTAGCAACATGTACTAGCTTCTTTCTTGTACCTAAAGTTTACCTATTTTGCCATAGGTTTGTTAACTTTTGGGCTATTTCAGAAGAAGTGGTAGATGATTTTTAGAGACTATTGTTGACGATATTGGGAAATTTCCTGATATCGTTTTTTCTATTCTACAAATTCAAGCAAAGGAGGTTCACTTCAAATTAAAACAAATGATAAATTATAGATATAAGACAAGGAGACAACGTTCACTTCGTTCACCTTGTACTTTGCATCATCCACTCTGCCCTTTGGTCAGTCGTGGTGGTGCAAAGCAAAAAGGCACTTCATCATTTGGCGACAACCAACTGATGAAGCCTTGCATAGACAGAGCAAACTATCTATACAAGTTGCCAATTGCTAGCACAAAGTCCTAGCATTCTTTATTGTACCTAATTTTACTGGAATTTTCTAGTCTGTCTGGAAACTTTTTGTTAAAATCATGTACTTAATAAAGTCTGCATACTTTTTCTAGATAATTGATAGCGGTATTGGTAGTTTTAGGATGATAAAAAGTCGTTAAATTTTGAGCAACTGGACTAAAAAGGAATCCATGCACTTTTCGGATTGAGGTATTTTTAGAACGTTGTTGAAAAAATAGCTTTTTCTCACTGACTGCTCCAATAGCGTTTTTTGTTTTATCCCAAAAAAAAGCGGTAGAAATTCTACCAGACTGACAATGATCATCCACAAGTCATTTCTACCGCTAATTTAATAAGTTGCCTAAGTCAATGCGTACATTAAGAAGCGCTGAAGTACGAAATTCAGCGCTTCAAAAAAGGAGAGAACCATTATGAAAAACGAGTTACATAACCTAAAAGCAATCCCCTATCAAGATATTACTGATTTACAAGATTTACTAGATCATTTTGACTCTTGGCAAGAACCTCTGGCCATATTGGATCATTTCTTCCAATTCCGAACGGGTCCAATCAACAAGAAAAAAGTTATCAAAGAATATTATGCTTGAGGTCATTTGTTCCACGCTTTTTTCACAGAATTTATCCGTTTGGTGGAAGCTGAACAAATCAAAATTAAGAAGTTAGATCGTGAAAGAAAAGTAACTACTCATTTTGTTAAGAAATAAAAATGAGGAGGTGTCCTTTTAGTGGCATCTCCCTTTTCGCCTAATGCTATAAATAACTTTCACTATAATTAAAATGACCTTATTATCAAAAAGTAACTTATTTTTTCTTATATGGTTTAATTATATAATTGTTAGTGGAGGTGTTTATTATTCCCAGAAAAGAAAAAAGATTGAAAACTACTCAAAAACAACGGAAAGGCCGAATTATGCTATTTATATCTATTATTCCGGCTATCCTTTCTATAATTACCATCACAGAAAAAGTAATTATTCCATTTATAGGTACTATAGAAGTCACTCAGAATAAGACTGAACCAGTCTATAATCCTGAATCGTTAAATAACTCATATGTCATAGCAAAACCAACAGATATTCAAGAATCAAATGATTCTTATTTCTTTCTTACGAATGTATCTACTCTACAAAATAATACATCAAAAAATTTAATAGTTTCTGATGCAACTATTGAAATAGACGACATTCAGCCGATAAAAGAAGCTGACTTAGAAATTAGTTATGGTTTAGAGGACAATCAGTTAATAATTTTTATTATCAATAATGGTTTAGGCAATTCGAAAGATTCAGAGTTTAAGTTGTCAGTTATATTAGAAGATATTGACCAAGTGGAAAATAAATTATCATCTAAAGATGTCGAAAACTTATTCTTGACTAAAACAAAAAGAAAGGATTCACTATATTCTGGTGATATTTTAAAATCTTTTGAGTTGAACCTTTCAGATGAACTACATAGATTATTTGAAAAGAACGAAAAATATCGTGCTATTAAATTTGAATTAACTGAATTAGCATCTAATAAAAAATTTAAAATACATTCTATCTACTATGATCGAACAAATAAAAGTTTTACATTTAGCGGTATGGGTGCAGGCGGTCGAGATAAAACTGCTGTCCTTTTACTAGATGTCAGCAATACTTCTAATAAATATTCCGTACCTGTAAATAAAAAAATTGCTGCTAATTCTACTGAACAGATTAATTTATTTATAGTGCCAAATCAAAGCAGTAAAATTATTTATTCTGTTAAATACTCTACTAGTAATTCAAAATATACAAAAGCAACTAAAAAGATTGAGTCAACAATAACAGTGCCATTATACAACACAAGTTATTCACCAAATGGTCCTTTTTTCAAATCATTAATTAAAAATCAAATAACACGATATCAACACAATACTAATTCTAATCTACAAAAAGAAATAGGTTATGACTACAAAAAAGTTTTAGATAGCCATTAATGATACACCTTAGGTTGAACTAAGATAGAGTAACATAATCAGTAGCTTATTTTCAGACGGGCGTTAAGAAAGTGAACTGTATTTCTTGGTTCATTATGAATAGAAAGTATGAAGGATGCTTGGTCGCTTAGTATCGAGTAAAAATACTTTTTTACTCGATACTTCTAAGACAACAACGCCTATTTACATAATAATATTCTTAGTACGATACATGATATTTTATTCTATTTTTTGATTCACTGTTTTCTTTTGGATGAATTGACTTGACCCTTTTTTGGCGAAAAATAAAATAGTTGCTACCGCCAAAATGATTGGGCTTAGATTTAATGGGAAAAACAACGTCATAAACACACCTACTGGAAACGGCGAATTTATGATTGCAATTGCAATACTGGTACTCACGATTGCAACAATCAGCAAACGATCTGTTTGGGTAAATAACTGCGATACAGCAAAGCCTTGAATGATCGCAGAAAATACAATAGGAAAGATATCGCCACCGATCCAACCTGTATTCAGACATATTTGTAAGAACAATAATTTGATCAACGCAATCATCGTTAACACTAAAAATGAAGCTTGACTTCCAACAAAAGGTGCAAGCGAAAGTGATAGTTGCCCTGAAAAAAGTAAATTAGGCAGAAAAATACCGATTAAAAAAATTGCTACAGACCCTATTAATGCTTTACGAATCGGAAACTCTTGCCAAAAGTCTAGACGTTTCTTTAAAAAGTTAGTAAAGAGACTATAACATTTTCCAAACAATAGACCAAACAAAATCAATGGCAATCCCACCCATAGATCACTCCAGATCCAATTAGATTCGCCCATTTTAGAGACAAACGATGGTTGTCCCGTCATTTTCATCAAAAGAAAAAAAGTGACTAAACCATTGATGATAAATAATAGATAAAAGAACTTTTTTTTCGATTTTTGTCGTTCTTTTACAGCTCTGTTTTCATCATAAGTCAATAAATATTTTTTAGGATTTAACAACTGTGCCACTCGTTTTTGCACAGACAAGCCTTTCAATTCGCTATAGTTAAAGTAATAATAACGTAGCTTATCTGCTTGCCAGACTGAAAGATAAATAACTGCGCTTAACAATCCTGCTTCTGGACCCACGCCTGCCCCAAAAATCAACACGATGAGGGCAATCAATAAACTGCGGAAAACACTACTATAATCTAGAGTTTTGGTCTGTTTTAATTCTGTCACTGAATCATGAACTGTGTGAGGTAAATTTCCCCATTTTGCTCGAGAAAATCCTAACAAAACACCGCCAATCAAAGTAATACCTAAAATATATAACACTCGAAACTGGTGATCAGGTGAGACTAAATTCCAAAGTAATTCAGAACCTATTCCTTCTACCCTTAAAAAGATAAAAGATATGACCCCAATAATACTACTTAGTACAACTCCATAAATCAATAAACCAAGCTCTTTTGCATTCAATTTTATAGATCCTTTCAATATAGGAAAATTCAACTAATTATCCACTTCTTTTTCTATAACTTTATCACAAATCTAAATACCTGGATACAAAAATGCTACTCGTTGATTCGAATCAAAAAGTCGACAAAGAATACCAAAATTTAGATTATATATGTTAAACTAAGCTAAAGCCTTACTTACAGGAATCAATAAATAGTATCAATTTTGAAGGAGGTTCTCAAAATGAAATGTATTTCATGGAATGTCAACGGCCTGCGTGCTGTTGTGAAGAAGAACTTTATGGAAGTATTTAACGAATTAGATGCAGACTTTTTCTGCTTACAGGAAACAAAATTACAAGAAGGACAAATCGACTTAGAGCTACCTGGTTATTATCAATATTGGAATTATGCGGAAAAAAAAGGCTACTCAGGTACTGCGATTTTTGCCAAAGAAGAAGCACTAAGCGTGCGTTATGGTATGGGTTTTGAAGAGCATGACCAAGAAGGTCGCTTGATTACTTTAGAATATCCAACCTTTTTTATGATCACATGCTATACACCCAATTCACAAAATGAACTGAAACGTTTAGACTACCGTATGACTTGGGAAGATGCTTTTCGCGAGTATTTAAATGAACTAAGTAAAGAAAAACCCGTGATTCTTTGTGGTGATCTAAACGTAGCTCATCAAAATATCGATTTAAAAAATTGGAAAACCAATCAAAAAAATGCTGGGTTTACACCAGAAGAACGTGGGAAATTCACAGAGCTGTTGGATAGTGGCTTTATCGATACCTATCGTCACTTCTACCCTGATCAAGAAGGGGTTTATTCTTGGTGGAGTTATCGTTTTAATGCTCGGAAGAATAATGCTGGATGGAGAATCGATTATTTTGTCGTTTCTGATGGCTTGAAAGAGGCTTTGACAAATGCTAAGATCCACACTGAAATTACGGGTAGTGACCATTGTCCGGTAGAAGTTGATTTGACTGTTTAACAAACAGGGGGCGCGATCCATCAATTCGATGTTCGCGCCTTTTCTCTATCTCAATTTGTTACTCTGTATAGCCCGTATCTTTCATTCTCGCTCGATTAACAAATTTAACCATTGATGTTTTGCCTAAACGAAAACCAAATTTTTCATAAAACGTCTCTTTACCCGGGCTTGCATAAAGTATTACATTAATTTTTTCCATATCCTGTAATAAATTCTCCAAAATCACTCTCCCAAGGCCAAATCCTTGATATTCTGGGTCAATTGCAATATCGTAAGCTGCTGCCTGATAACAGCCATCAGAGATAAGACGACCACAACCAATTAGTTCATTATTCTGTGCATTAAAAATCAAGATGATTTTGTAACTATTTTCAAACGCTTTTTGACGCAACTCAGACGTTTGCGTTCCCATACCAGCTTTTTTTAACACATTTAAAATTTGTATTCCTCGGATATATTCTTTATTAGTTTCTACCTTATACATTATAAATCTCCTCTTCTCTCGTTTTTTCTATTTCCAAATGTAGTTGCACCAATCACTCCGACCAATGTCACTAACATCCCTATTATATGGTAGCTTTTCAGCGTCTCATTCAAAATGAAGACACCCACTAAAGTTGTGATGACTGGTGTTAAGTTAGCTAACACACTTATTTTTGATGCTTCAATTTTTGAAAGTGCATAATTTGATAATAATGAACTGAAAAATGAAGATAGCACACCTAAATATAAAATTCCTATCAAAAAAGATGGTGATTTTAAAGGAGCGATATAATCTAGTGATGCACCAGAAACTATCCGTGCACTAAATGACATAATCGTGAAAATAGCAAACCCGAGAAATGTCATAATATAAGTCAACGTGTAAAATGAATATTCTTTCGTTAGCTTTCTAGCAAAAACACTATAAAACGCATTAGATACTGCTGAAAGAATCAGTAGGATTGTTCCTATGATTGAAAAATTTAAAGCATCCTGACTATTCATCCGAGAAATATAAACGATCCCCGCAATAGATAATAAAACACTCATTTTTTGCAACGTGCTTGTTTTTTCCTTCAATATAATTCCTGCTAGTATAATCGTGAAAATAGGGACAGTTGCTTGGATAATACCAGCCTCAGATGAAGATGAAAAAGCTAAACCAAAAACTTGAAATGCAAAAAATAAAATTGGATAAAACAACGCCAATGGAAAAATTTTTTTAATATCTGCAACCGTTATTTTAAACTGAACCTTTTTCAGTAAAATAGGGATCGATGCCACCATCCATGCAAAGAAAAATCGATACATCAGTATATCTATTGGCGAAAGTGTTTTTAGGGTGATTTTAACAAACATGAATGAAAAACCAGTAATGATGATTTGTACTGCAGCAGCTAAATAAGCTTTTTTGGTTCCGGTCATAAAGTTTAATTCTCCTTTCGTTAATAACTACTTGTATTGTAGTAAAGATTTTTTTCTGCTACAATACAAGAAATCCCCATCTGTCCTAGGACAAAAAAGGAGCTTACATGTTTAAATATCTGACTATCGCCGATGATCTAGTTAAAAAAATCCAAGCAGGCCAACTAGTTCCTAGTCAAAAGTTACCAGCTGTTCGAAAATTAGCTGATCAATATAGTTGTAGTAAACAGACTGTGACACAAGCTTTAAAGAAACTAGAACTTGAACATTTTATATATGCTAAAGAAAAAAGTGGCTACTTCGTGGTTCAAAAACAACTAGAAGAGTTCAACACATTAGATACAGTTTATGATTTTTCAAGCTCTTCGCCAAATCGACAGCTGTTCCCTATCAACGATTTTCAGCATTGTTTTAATCGAGCGATCGATACCTATCAAAAGGAACTATTTCTCTACGGAACAGCTCAAGGATTACCAGAACTTATTAAAACCATCAAGATCCAGCTTGAAAATACACAGGTTTTTGCTGATCCAGAATGCATGTATATCACGTCTGGCATTCAGCAGGCACTCAACATTCTTTGCCAAATGCCTTTTCCAAATAACAAAACCGCGATTTTAATCGAGGAACCGTCCTATTCTTTACTTATTGAACTGCTTAAAGTCTATCACTTACCAGTATTTAGTCTTCAAAGAACGGCTAAAGGTCTTGATTTTGATGAGTTAGAACGTTTATTTAAAGAGGAATCCATAAAATTTTTTTACACGACACCCAGATTTCATGACCCTTTAGGAATCTCTTATACTAAACAAGAAAAGCTGATGCTTATTCACTTGGCTAAAAAATATGATGTGTATCTCCTTGAAGATGATTACTTAGCTGATTTTGACTTGGATAATAAAAATGACTCTGTTTTTTCAAATGATATCTATAACAAAACCATCTACTTAAAAAGCTTTTCAAAGATTATTTTCCCTGGTCTTCGTATTGGCGTTGTTGTCTTACCTCCTGCACTAAAAACTACTTTTTTCCAGTATAAAAAATGCGCAGATATCGATAGCTCTATGTTTTCACAAGGAGCGTTGGAGATTTATATCAATAGTGGAATGTATGAGTATCATTTGAAAAATGTCCGCAATGCTTATTTTGAAAAAGCCACCGCATTTAATTGGTCTATCCAACAGCATCCTTTAGCTAAACTCATTGACGTAGCCCCTCCGCTTGCGATGAAGACTCACCTTTTACTGCCGCAAGTGATTCAAATTGATTCTCTGATCAAGAGTCTCAAAAATAAAGGCGTTTTACTAAAAAAAGCTGACTCTAATTATTTATCACTACCTCAATCGAAAAGAGAAAATATTTTGTTGATTGAACTGGCTACGATCGATCTATCCATGATTCATTCTGGCGCTACTCTTTTAATGGATGAAATCCAAAAACAAATAATTCTAAAAACAAGAATCAACTAATCAGAACAAAATCAAAGGTTCATTATTTCGACTATGAGTTTTGTTTAGTTTCCATTAATTTTTTTCTATTGTACTTACCAAATATCTAAGTTTTTGTTATACTGCATGTATGAATTAATTTTGAACCGAAAGGGATCATAAATATGAATTTTTATTCCATAGACTTTGAAACAGCCAGTTATGCTAAACATAGCGCTTGTTCTGTTGCTATAGTAAAAGTAGAAAATAATCGAATCGTTGACGAATACTACTCACTGATCAAACCAGAAACAGATTTTTTCTGGAAAAATATCCAAATTCATGGCATCAAACCAGAAGATGTAGCTGATGCACCGAAGTTTCCTGATGTTTGGAAACAAATCCAAGCTTGCTTTAAACCCAATAGCCTAGTGGTCGCTCATAATGCCCCTTTTGACTGCGGTGTTTTAGCTGGATGTTTGGATTATTACGGCATTAATCAACCGAATTACCTTTCATTATGTACGGTGAAAACTAGCCGTAAACTATTCCCAGAGCTAGTAAATCACAAATTGAACACCATTTGTGATACTCTAGATATCCAATTGGATAATCATCATGACGCGTTGGAAGATAGTCGAGCTTGCGCTGAAATTTTACTTTATCAAGAAAAGCATTTTGGCGTTGAGCCTTTGAAAAAACTTGTCACGATAAAATAGTTATGATTTAATTATTCACACATTCTATCTGCAACTTAGTTTCATTGCAGATAGATTTTTTTGTAGACATATTAGTAAGAAAGGATTTATCAATGAAAAAAGTAACATATCTATTAATAGGAGCCTTAATTCCTACCATTTTATTTTCTATATACTATTTTTTTTCATCAAACTCTTCTGAAACAAAAAAAATCAAAACTGAAGAAACACTAACTTCATCTAGCCTACCAAAGAAAATCGATAAAATAACTTATTCTCCTATGGGTGATAGTATAAGTGCTGGACTGATTGTCCAAAATGAAGAGCAAAGATTTACCAATATCTTAGCAAATCTAATTGAGGATTCTTATGATGTACAAGTTGAGCAGAAAGGAGTGTTCAAACCTGGGGCACGAGCTAGTAATCTTGGTATTTCAAGCATTGAAGACATCAAAAAACAAAAACCAAATATTGTTACAGTAGAATACGGTACTAACGACCTTTTAGATTATAAAAATGAAGAGAGTTTAAAACAATTTGAAGCAAACTTATCATATATCATTTCGGAGCTTCAAGAACAAAAGATTTTTATAGTTTTGATAACAACATGGAACAGAGATTTAAATGTCTCACAACTTTATGATGATGTTATTTTTAAAATTGGTTCTAAATATGATATCCCTGTGGCGAATATTCGTGGCATATGGACAACTACAAAAGATACCATCGATCCTAAAAGCAGTGATAATTTTTTGAAAAATAAAAATATAAAAAATGATATGCATCCAAATGAAAAGGGGCATGAAGAAATTGCTAAACGTATATTCCAATCCATTGAACCTAGATTATCAAGCTCCTTGCTTTTTCTTGATTAACCTTCTATGTTTCATTTAAACAAATTACCATGATATAATAAGACCGCGAAAAATCGATACATCAAATTTTTCGCGGTCTTATTATATTCGATTAGATGTCTTCATATTATTTTCTATTCATCTATACATACTAATTTATTTTCTTATGCTCCAATACGCAATAAAGCAAATAACTTTTGTCTCAAAATATCGATTAGCGAGCAGACTATATAAACTAAAATAATAATTACAATAGAAGTCACAACTAAATTTATCCCATAATATGATGCTTTAAATGCCGTCAACTCTTTCCATAGAAAATGGCGAATATAATTATTATCATGAATTAGATAAACACCTAACGTTGCGGAACCCAATAAATTTACAAAAGGTATAGAACCGATATTCCAATTTTTAACACCACAAAAAAGCAAGATTGACAAAAGAAGATATAGAGGACTTTGAATGTCCATCATTAAGCTTTTAGAAAGTGCATTTTCATTTTGGTGATTGTAAAAAGCAAGTAATGCAATTAAAAAAGCTATAATCATAAAAACAACAGCACTTTTTATAAAATAACTTTTAGCGCTCTTAGCAAATGACTCAGGGTATACCTTTATATATGCAGCAATAAAATAAATAAACAAAAACCACATACCACTTTCGACCCCACCATAATTAGCTACTAACAACGATATAACTGGCTTAATTGATAGAAACACAAAAAAAACTATTAAAAGGGCTGCATGTTGCTTTTTGTTCATATTTTCCACCAAAATATTTAAGAACGGCGCCAAGCAGTATAATAGCACATAAGAACTAATAAACCAATATTGCTGAAACACAATTGGTAAACTTGCTACGATGCTATTTTTAACGTTCAATATAGAATGATCTTTTCCAAAAAATGCAAAAATGAAAAAAATTCCAATTGAGTAAAAAAATACTTGTAACCACAACTGTAATAATTTTTTTGGCTTAAATGCCTTATTCACTAAAAAATATCCACTAATCAATAAAAAGCAATTTACACCAAATTTCCCAGCCGATCCAATAATATCGAGAAAAATTGGCTTCATACGTAAAGTTTCTCCAAAATTCCATTCGGAATGAACAACATAATGGTGCATTACAATAACAAAGGCGCTTAATATCCGAAAAAACTCAAAATTTGATTTTCTAACGTTCATATATCATATACCTTACTTCCCTATTTTTAAATTTTTGTATCTCCTTTAACCTATTATACTGAATTTTATAAGTAATTAAAGGACTTTAGCGAAAATTTACTATCAAGTTAGCATTTTAAAATTCTTGATTCAACTTTCAATAGTCAGTTTTACTTAATAAAATTAAATAACTAAAAAAAGACATCTGAATTAGTTTTCAATACAGATGTCTATACTCTATTTTTCTAAAATTTCAACGATTTCGTCCATATTTTTAGAACCAAAAACAATGTCTTTATCATCAATGATCATTGCTGGAACACTCATGATTTTCTTTTCTGTTTTCAACTCTGGGAAAACACCGATATCGATCATTTCAGCTTCAACGTTATGATTGATTGAAGCAATCCGCTGACACGCTGCTACGACATCTGGGCAATAATGACAGGTCAATGATACAAAAATCTGTACTTTCTTTTTAGGTAATTCTTTGATTTTATTAACGACTGGTTCTTCTATTGGCTGACCAGCACTTCCTACATTATAAACAGCTAAGACGATTGAGTTGACTTCATGTCCGCTTGGAATACCACTAAACTTGATTCCTGTGTACTCCCCTTGATCATTTAACACAACAACGCTTGGTAATTTATCGATACCATATTTTGCTTCTACGTCAGCACCTGCACCTTTTTGAACAGTTTCCAACAAAATTTTATCGCTTAATGATGCAAACTCAGTTAAGAAAGAATTTAATTCGAGTGATTTCTCTTCGCCACTATCCATGACTTGTAATAAGGTTACATTCTTCGTTAATTTACCGAAAATACCACCTAATTGCTCTCTCATTGCATCTGGGAACCATGTGTTATTGCCACTTGTTGCTTTAGCAGGTTTATTTTCTGCTTTTGGTTGTGTTTCTTTAGTTTCAGCATGTTGTTTTGCTAAACGTTTTTCCATCCGTTCATTGACGATTGGCAAACCAGCTTTTGTTTTTTCTTCAGTGATGTATTTTTGAGCATTCGTTGCAGCGATTGCACCATCTGCAACAGCTGTCACGATTTGACGTAATTCTTTGATACGTAAATCTCCAGCTGCATAAACGCCTGGAACATTGGTTTCCATATTTTCATTTGTCGGTACATAGCCGCGATCTAATTCGACTTTGCCTTCAAAAATTTCTGTACTTGGTTTATTTCCAGCAAAAACAAACATCCCAAACGTGCTGTCTGCTGGTGCTTCGTATGTCGTTTCTTCACCAGTTTCGTTATTGATAAAAACAGCTTTACGAACAAAGTCATCTCCAGTGATTTCTTTGACTTCGGTATTGTAGACGATTTTGATATCTGGATGTTGTTTGGCAGCTTCCGCTGTTAATTTAGCACACGTAAAATCAGGTTCGCGAATGATCATTGTGACTGATTTACCATAACGAGTTAAATAAACGGCTTCTTCTGCTGCTGCATATCCGCCGCCAAGTACGAAAATATCTAATCCTTGGAAAAATTCACCATCACATGTTGAACAATATGCAATGCCGCGTCCTGTAAATTCAACTTCACCAGGGAATCCAATTTTACGGGCTGAAGCACCTGTTGCGATGATCACAGCATAGGCTTGATAGGTTTTAGTAGCAGACTTCACAGTTTTTACAGTTTGGCTTAAATCAACATCAATGATTTCGTCTGTTGTAAATTCAACACCGAAATCCAAGGCTTGTAAACGCATGTCTTCCATCAATTCAGGACCCGTTGTGGCACGGATCGCTGGGTAGTTTACGATTTCAGAAGTCGTCGTTACTTGTCCGCCGATCTTATCTTTTTCGATAATCAATGTATCCAACATCGCACGACCTGCATAAATTCCAGCTGATAAAGCAGCTGATCCGCCGCCGATTACGATTAAATCATAAATTTCTTGACTCATGTATGTTCTCCTTTTTGTACATCTCATTATTTTGATCTATAAATTTTAAGAAAGACTCCCCTAGAAAAGGAAGTCTTACAAATGTCTATTTAAGGGTTTAGATTTTACCAACTAAGTCTAAACTTGGTGCGATTGTTTCTTCGCCTGGTTTCCAGTTTGCAGGACAAACTTTATCACCGTGCTCCGCAACAAATTGAGACGCTTCTAATTTACGAACTAGTTCATCTGCATTACGGCCGATACCCATATCATTGATTTCGTAAGATTTGATTTCGCCTTCTGGGCTAACGATAAATGTTCCACGGTATGCTTGACCTAAATCTTCATTTAAAACACCGAAGAAACGAGCAATTTTACCATTTGGATCAGCTAACATTGGGTATTTGATTTTACCGATCGTATCAGTCGCATCCGCCCAAGCTTTATGAACAAAGTGGCTATCTTCAGATACTGAGTAAACTTCACAATTCAACTCTTTTAAGTGATCGTAATGATCTTGCATGTCGCCAAGTTCTGTTGGACAAACAAATGAAAAGTCAGCTGGATAGAAGAAGAAGATACTCCATTTACCTAATACGTCTGCTGTTGAAACTTTAATAAAGTCTCCGTCTTGGTATGCGTCACATTCGAAATCTAATAGTTTTGTGTTGATTAAGTTCATATACATATTCCTCCTAATTTTTAAAAGCGTAACGGGCTCGTTTAGCTTTGACAGAAGAATAGGAAAATATGTTTGTGGCGCTTTTGACCACAGGCATATTTTATCTTTTTTCCGAAAAGCTAGCCCGTGCAGCTAGATAATGATAAAAGCGTAATGGGCTCGACTCAAAAATAGGAAAATATGAATGCCATGCTTTCTATCTCAATCATATTTTACCTTTTCCGCGAGGGACTAGTCCATACAGCTAGATATTTTCTACCCTCTTAGCGTATCAATTTAAAATTATTATGTCAATAGAATTATTACAGTTTAGTTATTTTATTTTTGCTATTTTCGCCTTTTCTTTGAGAAAATAGCTCTTTCATTCTCAATAACATGAAAAAGCAAGGTTTATTGTTTGTCTGATCATACTTACACAATAAAACAAAAATAGAACAAAGACAAGAGTCTCTATCCTATTTCATCTTCATCCTATTCTACCAAAAGAAATCTTTCAATAATTGGACTACTGTTTGATTTTCAACTAACTCACTGTGACTTGTCTTTTCTCCTTGAATCAACACTTCCTGATACTCGGCTACCTGTTCCTGATAAATAGACCTTCCAGAAAAAACACTTTGTACAGGAACGGTATTGTCAGACGCCGTATCATCAACCTCTCCAGCAATATTCAACATCTTGATCGTATCAGGGATGTTTTCTAAATTCTTTAAATAGCCTTTGAGTAGCTCGCTAGTTTCTTTTAGTTGTGTAAATGAAGTCACAGCGTCATTATATTTTTTTGACGTATCATTATACGGTGTTCCTAATGTTATCAATTTGGCTAATATTGGGTCATCAGGTTGCTGAAATTCTTCTAGGTAAGAAGTGATTACTAATCCGCCATTAGAATGGCCTAAGTAATTGTATGTTTCAAATGAATACCTCTTTTGGATATAGCTTAATGCTAATTGATACCATTTGCCTTGAACGGGCAATGTATCGTCACTACTGTCTTTAAACGCAATCACAATGCTAGGATGTTCCGTTGAACTTGTTAGTTTTCCTTTAGATGAAACAGTTCCATCTGTTGCGACAGTCACTTTTAACACATCGGCTTTTGAATCTAACGTTTTAATCAAGCCATTGAATCGATTGACCGTTCCATTAGTGCCTGGAACAAAAATCGTTGGCGTTTGAATTTCTACAGGTTCACTCGTGGGTGTAAATTTTTCGGCAAATGCAGTTAGGCTTTTTTGAAATAAAAGAAAGAGCATTAGAACAACACCTACAATCAAAAGTATTTTAGGAACCCTTCTTTTTATGTTTTTAGTATCATTCATGACGTTTCCCTCCTCTTAAAGAAAAGTGTACGCCATGAAACTTAAACGAAAATTAAACATAAAATAAAGAGAAATTATTTTAGTTCTATTTCCTAGTGAAAATTATCT
Organism: Enterococcus silesiacus; assembly: GCF_001886225.1. Lineage (NCBI taxonomy): Bacteria > Bacillati > Bacillota > Bacilli > Lactobacillales > Enterococcaceae > Enterococcus > Enterococcus silesiacus. The sequence goes on from NZ_JXLC01000009.1 coordinate 18,940, forward strand.
GGATAGTGAGTAAGCTCGGTTAAAAAGTCCTCAGTAAGTTCATCGGTTAGCTGTTGATAACTTTTCCTTATGATCTTCTTGTTTTCTTGATAGTCATATTTATGAAATTTATTCATAACATCCCCTTTAAAACTGTTATTGACATCCAACGAGGAACGATTAAATATCGTTTCAAAATCTAATACATTGAGATCAATAATTTTTTCATTTTTATCTGAACAGGTTGTGTAGATAATTTTTTTACTTTCCGGTCGGAATGTTATTGTCCATGCCGTGTACGTTTGAGGAATTTCTTGTCCAATCCATTGCCAAATGCTTTGATTTTTTTCTGGAAGACTACATTTTTGTAAAATATGAATGGCCGTATCTTCTTCACTATAATCCATCATCTCTTGATACCCCATCATGAATCTGTTCAATGAAGTCAATTCATCATTATTTGTTTTACCCTCTATTTTTTCTTTAGCCAAAGCATAATTAATCGACGCTTTATATGAAGTATTGGAAATAATATGTGGGCTTTCATTAAAATAAATGCTGGCTTCTCCCTCAATAAATTCAATAATCGCTGAATTTCCAAATGCATCTAGCATAGAATAATGCAGACAATAAAAACTCGCAGAAGGTGTATGTAGATGAAGGTTGGAGATTACTTCTTCTACAGTTGCATAGTTATCTAATTGGAATTGAATCCATTGTAATTCACTTATTGATCCATTCTGATTGTCAGGAAATTGACCTTCTTCATGAAAGAGCATTACAATTGAAAGTCCTTTTTCATTCATTCCAGCTGATGGAAGCTCAACACCGAATTGTGAAAAGGTAATTGATCCATATTTAGATACCCAAGTCGCTGTTGATAAACCCACTTCCACTGGAATGCTAGTTTTATTTAATTGACGTTGGTTAACCGTAATCAAGCCATGATGATAATAGAAATCATAGTTGAAACCTAAAACTTTTTCTTTGTTTTCGTCGATAATCATTGAAAGACACATCTATTTTCCCTCCAGATCTAATTCGTTTAGAAAATCTGTATACCAATTAGCTAAAAAGTCGTAAAAATCAATTGCAAACTTAATGGTCATTTTTTGATAAATATCCACATGGGGTTCGAAATCAATCAAGGTTTTTTCCATGATTATTTTTTCTTGCTCAATTTCTTTTAGATGGGCTAAGATATTTTCTTTCACTTTTTCGGTTTCGATCAATCCAGAAAAAAATAATTTTGTTAAAAATTCATAATTCATTTTAAACTTAGATTGTTTATTCATTAGCCATTCCTCTAAGGTCTCTTCACCTTTTTTTGTAATATAGTATATTTTCTTTCCATTTTCTATTTTTAAAAGGATTAATTCTTTATCTTGAAGTCTTTTTAGAGCTGGATACAAGGTGCCAAAACTGACATCTGAAAAAGTATTGACAGAACCAGCAATAAATTGTTTCAAACCATATCCATTCATTGGGTGGACTGCTAAGCAGCCTAGAATAATATCTTCCAATTAACATTCTCCATTCTGATTCATTTTCTGTTTATTTGACCTCTATCAAAACCAAGCAATATAAATAAATTCGATAAAGTTTAGTGTCAAATGTGCTACAAAAATCAATAAAATATTCTTTTTACGAGAAGCAATTATGCCAAATGGTATACCAATGATAATACCTGTCATTAGGATATACCAAATTCCACCAGTCCAATGTAAAAAACCGAATGCGAGCGCCGACAACAGAACACTCTTCATTGAGCTATATCTTTGCTCAAACTTAGTAAGTGCATAATTTCTATAAAGAGACTCTTCTACAAATGGAGCTAAGACAACATTTGCAATAAAAAAGGGAATGATTTGTCCTCCTAAAACCTTCATTGCTTCTCCTGGTGGAATGATATCTCCAACATTTTTTTGTAACTCATATTGTATTGGAGATAAGATAAACAAGTATAAGACTGCAAATAAACTGCCGACTATCACACCTTTAATAATTTCCACATTTAACTTTGGCGAAGAAATCTTAAAACTTGCGAATAAACTAAACTGTTCTTTTTTAGCTGTAATAACTAAAACCAATAATAAGATTATTTGTACGATCAATAAAATTACCGACGTTTGGTCAGCGATTTCTAAAGATATTTCTCCCGTATCTAAGCCTTTTACGGAATAATAAACGGATAATCCACTAATTGCAATTAAAAACCAAAATGGGGCTAAAATCAAGTTTAGCCAGACTCTTTTCAACGATTTCATTATTTTTAACTCCTTTTTATTTTATATCGATTCGATATAAAAATAGTTTATAACATTCTCTATTGATTGTCAAATTAATTTTTATATCCTTACTGAGACGCTTACTTTTTCATCTTCAAAAAGTTAATATACATCAAAAAAAGAGCCAAATAATTACATTTGGATCTGGGTTATTGTAATGCTATTCAGTTAGTTCTTTTCCTGACTTTATGATCTATGATGTAGTTAAACTACCATTGCTATCTTTTTTATGTCAAATTTTGGAAAAGACATCCCGAATTTCCTTTAAACTAAGTCGATGAAAACCAAATAAAATAGGAAATTCAGATATTCTACACCATTATTATTACAAATATATTAGATAATCTACGTTTGAATATCACTTCTAATGAAAATAAAAAATCGAGGGAAAACTTGCTTAAAAACTTAAAAATGATTCATCCATATTCTTATCTTTGTTAAAATGCTTTCCATGGACATCAATCGCTGCATGCCATTCTCTACATAAATCATGAGGAACTCCTTCGGTCAAATGAATAAAGTCTTTCCGCATTTCTTCGTATGTCTTATATGGACCGAAACCTACACGATTAAACAGACGAATGGCATATTGATCAGCGATAAAAACATTTCGTTCAAAAATATAAAGCAACATTGCATCTGCCGTTTCTGAACCGACACCCTTTATCGTCAATAGCTCTTTTCTTAGCTCATCAGTCGAGTATGTTCGAAATTTATCAAAATCACTATCATGTGAAATAAACCAACTGATTAATTCTTTGATATAATTACTTTTTTGTTTGAAAAATCCGGCTGGGCGAATCAGCTCTTGTAACGTTTCCAATTCAATTTCCTGAAGACTTTCAACAGTTAAATAGGGTTCCAAATTTCCTAATGCCTTGTGAGCATTTTTTTCAGTCGTTTGCTGGATCAAGATCATCGACACCCAATCAGAGATTCGATTAGTATCTTCCCACCAATATTGGTAACCATAATGTGCGACTAAATTATTTAACACTTGAAGCTTTTCTTTATCCGTTTTCATTTTGATTCGCTCCTTTATTATTACATAAAAAAACTCAAGTCAAAATAATTAAATCCTGACCCAAGCCGTATAAATGTTATTCAGTTATTTCTCTTTCTTTTGTGATCATAATCACGCCATCACCTAAAGGCAATAAACTTGAGGTCAAATCTGGATGCGTCATGACTGTCTCTAAAAATTGATTCAACTTTCTATGGATCGTTCTTTGACTACGCGGAATTTCCTCGATCGGATCTAAAATTGTGCCTGCTTGGAAAACATCATCCACCATCAAGACACCGCCGACGCGTAATAAACGTAAGCATTCCGGTAAAAATTCGATATATTTAGATTTCGCACTATCCATAAAAATAAAGTCATAAGGACCAGTTAATGTGGGTAAAACTTCCGCTGCTTGTCCTTCTAATAAGGTCACTTTATCTGTCAGTCCTAAGCGTTCATAGGTTACTTTGGCTTTTCTGATCATTACATCAAATCGATCGATTGTAGTAACATGTCCATCTGCTCCAACGTATTGGGCCATTAAGCTAGAAGAAAAACCAATTGCGGTTCCAATTTCTAGAATATTTTTTGGTTTAATTTGATCTAAGAAAAACTGTAGAAAGACAACTGTTTCATGAGGTATAATCGGCACTCCAGCAATGTGTGCTTCTTCTTCAATCACCCCAAGTTCACCTTGGATCTTTTTTTGTTTATTTCTCATAAAATCAACAAGTTCTGGTTTCACAACTGGTCGATGCATCATTTCGTTTCGCATATTATCGCTCCTCTTCGCTTCTATATTATACGAAGAGAAGGATATGATGTCAAAATATAATTTTTAAATTTTGCTGACTAAATTTCTCTATTCTTCACTAATTTTTTTAGCGATTCGTTCATTCATTTTTCTTTTTAGTTCGTTGATTCGTGTTTTAGCTTGCATTTCATGTAGTGTATTTTCTGCAAAAGAGCCTACATCTTCGCCAACCAATTGTAAAACTGGTATATTATTTGCCGCACCATCTTCAAAAAAGTCTAGCAGCTCCAGCATAGGTGGAAGCATATCCATACCATCACCTGCGGTAAATTCCCATAAAAATTTTTGAACTTCTTTATACACGATTTGATAGTCAGAAGGAAGTTCCTTCAAACGTGCCATTTGTTTATTATACTCTACCTTATCTGCATGAACTTGTTTAAAATAATCGATAACATTTTTATTTTTCATTCTTTTTTTCCTCCTTTAGTCTTTCAATCTGCCCTGAAATAAATGTCCAACGTTGCCAAAATAGGTCGAGTTCTTTTTCTCCTGCTTCATTTAGGGAATAAAATTTACGCATTGGTCCAACAGTGGATTTTTTCTTTGTAACAGTGACTAAGCTCTTTTTTTCTAAACGTAAGAGAATCGTATAAACTGTTCCTTCAACGATATCTTCAAATCCGTATTCTTGTAAATTATTGGTTATTTCATAACCATATGTCTCATGTCGCTTGATAATTTCCAGAATCACACCTTCTAGAACGCCCTTAAGCATTTCTGTTGTCCCGTTCATAACATTCATCACCTGTTCTTTCATATGGCACTTGAGGTCTATAGTATTTTCTCTAACTACTTAGTATTATTAAGTACAGGTATATAGTATAACTCAGTAGAAGTATTGTCAACTACTTTGTTTTACTAAGTACTTGACTATGCGATTAAAAAAACCTGTAGTCAAACTATTTCTAGCTTAACTACAGTTTTTTTATTTTCTACTTAATACAGCAAACCAACTAAATCTTCTTTTTCAATATTGCCAAAATATTTTTTAATATCGATCTTATCTACAGCCTCTTCGATCGCTGATTTTTCATATTTTGTGCCAGTCAAAATTTCTTCTACGTCTTTGATTTCACCTAATCCAAAGAAATCGCCAAAGATTTTGATTTCCTTGATTTCACCTGCTTCTACATTCATCTGTGCATCGATGGAACCAATTGGAAAACGTTGGTGACGTTCTAAGTTAAAGGCTGGTGATTTGCCATAATTCCAATCCCAATTACGATAATATTCGTCAGAAATCTTATTGATTTTTTCCCAATCTTCATCCGTTAGTTCATACGTTTTTACTTGATCAACAGAGTCGACACCAAAAATTTTCAATAAAATATCTTCACGGAATTCTTCTGTCGTCATCTCTTGTTTATCTGCTGGTAAGAACGGTTTGATATTAGTCACTCTTGAGCGGACTGATTTAATCCCTTTAGATTCAATTTTATCTTTACGGACTTTTAGCGTATTGACGACTTCGTTGATATCACTATCGAACATCAAAGTACCATGAGCAAACATTCTTCCAGCTGTTGCATACATCGCATTTCCAGAAAATTTCATCCCATCGATAACTAAATCGTTACGGCCTTTTAATTCAGCACCAGAAACGCCTAGCTCGTGCAAGGCTTGAATGATTGGTTGAGTTACTTTAGCAAAATCACGGAAAGAGTTGCCATCGTCAGGCATGATAAAACTAAAGTTCAAATTCCCATGATCATGATAGACAGCACCACCGCCGCTTAAGCGACGAACTACATGAATTCCATGTTCATCTACATACTCTTTATTGATTTCTTCGATCGTATTTTGGTTACGCCCAATAATGATTGATGGATCATTGATATAAAACAAAAGAATCGGTTCATCTAAAGGTTTTTCTTTTAATAAATAGGTCTCGATTGCTAAGTTAACTCTTGGGTCGTTATTTTCATTTGGTACAAAAATCACAGTTCACCACTCCTTAAATTTCGATAACTAAATTTTTCTCTGCTAAACTAACGGACACTTGATTGCCAGCTGCTTTTTCTGCTTGCTGTTTCAACTCTTCTAACGAACCATGTTGCGGTAAATGGGTCAAGATCAGCTGTTTAACCTGGGCTGCTTTCGCAATTTCCCCTGATTCTTTAGATGTAAAATGAGCATGGTGCTTCTCGTTTCCTTCAAATAGATACGTATCTGCTAAAAAGACATCAGCCTCTTTCGCAAAATCGACAAAACTTTCTAAGTAGCCAGAATCACCTGTGAAAACAAATACTTTACCCGTTTTTTCTTCTACAAAACGCATTGCATAACAAGGTACAGGATGAATTGTTTTCATAAATGTCACAAGGAAAGGACCTAATTTCAATTCTTCTGCTTCAAAATAAGGAACGGCTTTTGACACTCCCGGCATATTCAATGCTTCAAAGTGAGCAGCATCGTCTGTATGTCCATAAATCGGCAAAACAGGTGTCGGTTCCAGTACTGGATATAATTGACGATAATACTGCAGCACACCAAGATCTGCGATATGATCATAATGGTAATGGGACAAAATCACGGCATCTAGTGCTAGCGGGTCAAGATGCTCTTCTAAATTGACTAAGGTTGTACTTCCAGCATCTAGTAATAGCTTAAAACCATCTGATTCGAGTAGATAAGAACTGGTTCCTTCGCCTTTATAAGGATAAGCACCTAAACAGCCTAAAACGGTTATTTTCAACTTCCTCGACCTCCTTAAGAATTCTTCACTTAATGGTAACACAAAAAAGGAAATTAATGATGAAAGTTGTTGTAACTTTATAAAGATAACAAATAAAAAGAACAGCATAGACGATACATTAAGTTGTTTGCTACCTTTTATTTTTTTAATAAAAAAGCGGAGATGTCTTCATAAGCTAGAGCCTTATTTCCCACCTGACAATGTCGTTCTCCGCCTGAAGAAGTTGTATAAAGAATTGTTTCAAGTTTTTTTACATGTACAAGTTTACTGATAAGAAAAGGTAATCTATCAGCTGGTACATAGAGATCATCCGTTCCCGCCATCAGCAACACTTCTTGTGTGACCTTATCTTCAATTCCTTCAAGAGTAAAAGCAGAAATAAATTTTAATAGTTCAGATGGTCGCTTGGTATTAGATATAGCATAACCTTTTGATAGTTTAAAATTTAAATCAATATTTTGCTTCATCGCTTCGGATAACACTTCATCAACCTGTTGTTCATTTCCATTTAGTAATTCTGTTTCAATAAATTGATATTGTTGCAGAGCAATTCTATTTTTTAGTGCGTCATTCATGCAATACATCAAATCAAAGGCCACAACTTTTTCAATTCTCGGCTCAAAAGCCGCAGCTCTCAAGCATAAATAGCCTCCTAGGGACATGCCAATCAAATCCGCTTTTGCTAGCTCAAAATAGTCCAATACCGCTCCAACTGGTTTTTCCCAATTGTAGACCATCGCTACTTTTTTTCTGATCATTTCTCCCTGACCGGGACCTTCAAATAAAATAAATTGATAGTCAGTTAGCTTTTCTAACGAGTTAGCTAACCTGATTAATTCTTCTAGGTAAGAATCAAATCCACCATGGATAATCAATGTTTTTTTTGGTGTCCCATTATTTTTTATTACAACGCCTGGCATGAAAGTATTCTCATAAGGAATCTGAATACACGTCATATGACGTGTATCAATACTCTTATAAAACGCTTCTTTGAACAGTTGATAGGTGTTTAATTTTCTTGAATCTTCTTCTTTAAAAAAAAATTCAGCTAGCTGATAATAAACAGAAGCAATTCCATACTCTTTTTTTGCTTCTTTTTCATGCCCCAGTGACAACCATGTTTCATACCATGATTCAAAATCGTTAAGATTTGGAATCGCCGCACTTACTTCTTTTTGGATACTACTTTCTTTTTCATATGGCTCTAAAAAACGGTTCATTTGAAAATTAAATTGTTCATTTTTGTGATAGTTTTTAAACATTGAAATCCCTCCCTGTAACCATCAGTATGCGTGCGGACCAACATTAAAAACAGACACAAAAGTATTGAAAATGTATTATAATGAACAAAAAGAGTATCAGTGTCCAGAAAGAAGGCAGTTTGATGAATAAAGACTTACGTGTGATTAAAACAGAAGAACTAATTCAAAAATCACTTATTTTTTTATTGCAACAACAATCAATTGAAAAACTAACAGTCAAAGACATCTGTGCATACGCCAAAATCGGTAGATCTACTTTCTACGCTCATTACATGGATAAATTTGATGTACTTGAAAAAATAATTAAAACCTACTCTGATTCTTTTGATAAACTAATACAACAAAGATTCTCAAAAAATGAGGTTTCTGAATCGATACAATCAATTGCTAAGGACATAACTAAAAAGAAAACAGAAATCCAGACGCTGTTTAATTCTCCATACAATCACTATAATTTAGAAAAAAGCTTTCTGCTTATTTTAAGAAAGCACTGCGCTTTGTATATAGAAACCAGCAGCAAATATAAACAGTTCAACCTTCCCCTGACATTTATGATTGATTTGTATACTTCAAGTGCAATGACAATGATTCATTACTCTTTGAACAATGAATTATCCGATAATATCTTTGACTTCTTACAGTATCTATCCGATTACGGCTTAAAAAAAGCTTAGATAAATGCATGAGTAAAAAAATAGCTGAATTGACATCTGGTTTTATACCAGATTCAACTCAGCCAACTATAATTGCGTTCTTATTTTTTATCCAACAACTGTTGGTGCCCCTTTTTCTTCACGAGCGGTATCATAAAAACTTGCTACAGCAACATCATGATAAGGAATCACCCATAATAAACCAATTCCGAAAACCAATGCACCGATGATAAACCAACCAATAAATGAAATTTGTAGAAGTAAATATTGACCAAAGCGACCTTTCATCAAGAACAAGGCGTATTTTAGGGCATCTCCCACTGATAATTCAGGATCATCAAGTTTTACCCAAACGGCAAACTGGAACACACCACTGACAAAAACACCGATTAAAATCATCAGAAATGCGAAAATCAGCAATAATAAGGCTAAAAAGAAATCTCCCCTCATTTGCGTTTGAAATTGGTCAACTGATACTGTATTAAACATCAATCCAAAGTACAAAGCAGCACCGTAAGATAAAAGTACTGGTAATAACACAATTAAGTTCAATACTAACTCAACAAGATATTGAATCAGGTTGATAAACAACATTGGAAGATAAAACTTGCCTTGAAAAATAGCTGTTAACATTCCTGCTTGAACTCTTTTGCCGCGTAATACTTGTAAAGCACAATAATAAGTGCCATACGTAATGGCAAAAAAGAGAAAGTTATTTAGTAAAAAAGACATAACATTATTACTTGCACTATCTTGTGGTAAATTAGCTACACTACCTACTACCGAGCTAATCATAAAGCGGATAAATACTGCTAAAAATGTAATCCATGCCATGGTTCCCCATTGATTTTTTAAAGATGTTCGAGCTTGTTCCCGATGCATTGCATTCGTAATTTGACTTTTCATTTGAACTATCACCTCTTCTTTAGTAACTGCGAAGCTCATCTACTGTTTTTTTATCTAACCGCTTCACAACTTCTGTAACTAATTTAACTGTGTTTAGATAATCATCCTCATGGATCATTGATGTATGAGAATGTAGATAACGAACTGGAACTGTGATTGCAAGTGACGGGATACCATTTCGAGTCAAATGCATTCTACCTGCATCCGTTCCACCACCTGTGATCACGGTATATTGGAAAGGAATATTATTTTCTTCCGCCACTTGGATCACAAAATCACGTAATTTTTTGTGTGGAATCATCGATGCATCGAAAATCAAGATTTGTGGTCCTTTGCCTAACTCAGAATCAGCTTCTTTAGGCGTCATACCTGGTGTATCACCTGCTGTTCCAGTATCAAGTGCAAAAGCAATATCTGGGTCGACTAAATGAGTACTTGTTTGGGCACCGCGTAACCCCACTTCTTCCTGCACGTCACTGCCTGCAAATAGGATATTAGGATGGCCCTCTGCTGCTAGATTTTCCAATACTCTTAATGATACCGCCGTACCAATCCGATTGTCCCAGGCTTTAGCCAGCATAAATTTCGTATCATTCAGCCGACGATATTCAATATAAGGCGTGATCATATCTCCTGGTTTGATGCCCCACTCTGCGACTTGTTTGTCACTAGACGCACCAATGTCGATAAACATATCCGCTACATCATATGGCTGTTTTCTAGCTTCTGCCGTCAAAACATGAGGGGGTTTTGAACCAATCACACCATAAAATAGCTCCCCTTTACCCGTTTTGATCTGCACTTGTTGCGCTAACATAACTTGTCCCCACCAGCCACCAAGTGTTTGGAATTTAATAAATCCTTTTTCTGTGATTTGTGTCACCATAAAACCAACTTCATCTAAATGTCCTGAGAAGAACACTTTTGGTCCTTCTTTATCACCGATACGTTTGGCAATAATACTGCCTAACCCGTCATACATGACCTTATCTGCAAAAGGTTCTGCATATTTTTTAAATATCTCTCTGACTTCCCCTTCATTGCCTGGTACTCCCTTAGCATTGGTTAAGTCTATTAATAAACGTTCTTCTTTTTGATCCAAAATATTCCCTCCTAATAATTAAAAGCGTAGCGGGCTCGTTCTGCTCCGACCGAAAAATAGGAAAATATGAGGGTGGTGCTTTTAGCCACAATCAGATTTTATCTTTTTTCCGAGGAGTTAGCCCGTGAAGCTAGATATGATATAGCGGGCTCGTTCTGCTCCGACTGAAAAATAGGAAAATATGAGGGTGGCACTTTTAGCCACAATCAGATTTTATCTTTATCCCAAGGTACTGAACCCTTGTTGCCACTCAATTATCATTAATCGTATTATATCACTTCTTATCACTCTTGAAAAATCAACAGTATATTGAAACATACAAAAGGAAAAGTGATAGAAATACCCTTTAAATGAGCATTTTCTATCACTGTTTGCCTTTTCAAAAAATTACCTTTGATCTATTTGTTTTTTTCTACGATAATAGATAACATAATAACCCAATAGACCGATAATCAAACAATTCCCTAATACCGTATACCAGTGTTCAACTTGTTCATTGGTCCTTGGTAGTTTTTTCTTAACAACTGCAGATGTTTTTGGGAATTGAGTATCATTCGCTTTCGCTGTTGTTTTCTCTTTTGATACGTTTGGTACATTTGGTACTTCTGGTACTTCTGGCACTTCTGGTAGTTTGGGATCAGTAATAGATGGTCCTAATTCTTTTTCATAGACGTAAATTATTTTTTGCGGTGCCTCTGTAAACATAACTTCATCTACTCCAACTAGTTGATTCATTCTATTTCTTAATTGAGGCGTTGGTTTTTGTACCTCTTTAAAACGATAGCCTGTGATTTCTTTTGGTGTAACGGTTTGTTTTGTGCCGATTTTTTCTTTCAGTAAGATGTCATCATCGATTTGATTGCCTTTTGTATCCACATGCTGGAGTAGAATTTCTCCTATCTTATGCTCGTTTTCTACAGTTAATTCGATATTTAAATGCTCTGGATCGATCGTGATATCTTGCTCAAGTTCTTTCAGATGATAACCAACAGGTGCTTTGGTCTCAGTCAGTGTATAAGTATCTTGTGCTACTTTTTCAAATACAGCTTCACCATTCTCATCTGTTGTCAATGTGACTGGATTCGTAGGATCAATTTTAGAAACAAGTGTGAATTCAGCTCCGCTCAGTACTTGTTTTGTTTCTTGATCGATTTTTTTCACATGGATCGTTCCCATTGATAATTCGTTTGTTTTAGCTCCTGTAGCAGCTGTTTCTGATTCGATCAACTCTTTCGTTAATGCTAGAGAAACTGGCGCTGCATCTAACTCGTACCCTACTGGTGCTTTCACTTCTGTAAATTCGTAATCCCCTTCAGTCAGATCTCCAACAGTAATCAAGCCTTGTTCATTTGAGTTGAATACATAAGCTTGGTTTTGATCCGCTGTCCAATTTACTGTATTTTGCTCATCTAGATGGTAGTATTCTATTTTTTCCTGAATATGACGTGATAAATTAAACTGGGCACCTGATAAAGCGGCTCCTTTTGGATCTACTTTTTTCAGTTCCACTGTACCTGTTGTGATGATTGGTTCATTTTCAACGATAGTGACATAATTTGGCTCAGCTATATCGTCATCTGATTTGGTAGATAAAAGGACACCTTTTTGATACTCATCAGATAATTTATACCCATCTGGAGCTGTAATTTCTTTAATCAAATACTCACCTTCAGCTACTGATTTAAAGAGGGCATTCCCCTCCTGATCAGATCTTACCTTTAATCCTAGCGATTGCTTGCTTTCTTTGTCAAACAGTTCAAAAACGGCTCCATTTAACGGTTCTTGTGTACGTGCATCAACTTTTTTCAGTGGAATCTGGCCGACCCCTTTTCCAGAACCAGAACCACTTGTAATGGTATGATTTACCGTTGACCAATCTGATTTAATCGCTTTATTATTTGAAAAAACTGCTGTATTCATTACATTTGCTGATTTTGTTGTAACGGTTTGATACTCTACAGAAACGCCTCGAGTTTCTTTTTTAAAGGTGATCTTAAAATAATTTGTTTCATAATTTTTCAAAAGCGAGCCTGCTGCGCTTTGATCTGGATCATAAGTGAAAGTGATCTCGTAGTCTTCACCTAAACTGAGAACCTTATTTGTAACTAAGTCTCTGACCACAAAAGCATCCGTTCCTATTACAAAATTAGTATTTTCAGCTTTCGATAAATCACTTAGTGTGAAGCTATCTTCTAAAACTAACTTTTCATATGGACGATTTGCCGGCATAGTATTTGTTTGAATATACCAATTAGCAAGTTTATTGTCTGCTGTTGAAACTCTGCCCACTTTATAAGTATTGATCCCTAAAGCCACTGTTTCTTCCGCTTTAAGTTCGTGTTGATAGTCCTTTTCATCGCTAATTTTAGCTATATTCGTAAATTTAGTGTAGTAATCAGAAACAGGAGCAGTAGTTGGTGCTGTTTTATAGCGGATTGCTACTTTTTTGTTCCCAATAGATGAAAATTCTAGATGAATATGATTATCTTTGATTTCCATAACAGTAGGATAGCGGGCATCTCCTGGTTGAATTGCCTCACCTGTCAACACTACTTCCTTGCCATTTTCATTGATAATCTTATCTAGTTCGAGAATTTCAATCGAGTCTTTATCTAATTTTTGAATTGATTCGATTTCATCCTCTAAAATAAGATTTTTATATTTATGTCGCTCTTCATTGATTCCGATCGTCCAGGTAAATATCCCCGCTGTGTTTGCATATACAACATTTTTCTTACCGCCTCCAACTAAAAAGCTAGGAATACTGAATGTTGCTGAAGCTTCCATCGGAATATTTCCATTTCCTGCAAGGGAAACTTTATTACTTAGTTCATCGCCTACATTAATATCTGTGTTATCAAACTTGCTTGTATACGTCAAAACATATTTATTCGTTGTAACGCCAGCGTGAATGCCTAACATATCCACTGTAAAGCCGGAACTTGTTTTCTTGATCGTATAATCTTGTCCAACAACTAATGGGTGCTTCGTTTTGTCATCACCTTTAGCATAATAGTAAAAATCAGCAGATCCATCCACTAGCTCTTTTACTCGCTCACCAAACACATCAATCATTTGATTGAACTGCATTCCCCAGTGTTTATTATTGACAATGATCGACCAGTCTACGGTTCCCTCTGTCATATCTAGAGAATCTTCTTCCAGTATTTTAGAAATATTTGATGGCGCTAAATTGATTTTTGCTTCATCGCTTCCTAAGGTATCTGAAGCCTGATTTTCGATCACCCGCGGGCTAGGATTTTGAACAGCTGTTTCATAAACAAATCGATAGGCCTGAGTTGATGTAGCATTTTGGTTATTGGTATAAGTGTAATCTGTTGTATATTGACCAAAGCCACTTGTATCCCAGTGACTTGTTGGCGCAAAACCGCCTTGGCTGATCGAATTGGTGCCATAAACATATAAATAATAAATTTTTAGACTTGAAAAAGTTAAATCATTGGCAACTTCATCCTTGAGGATATCGGTAAATTTGCTTCCTTGAGTCAGCTCAGTATTATCCGTATTGTAATCGATCGTCCAAACGATTGTATTTGTTTTGACATTGTACTCCCCTTTTTTAGTTATGTGAGGATTGTGATTATACTGAAAATAAACATAATTTGAAAGAGATGTTCCATAAATAGTTGCTTCAGTTCTCAGATTATACAACTCTTCATTAACGATCGACTCTTCTTCAATAACTGATTCATACGATAGAATCACAGCTTTATTCGTTTCTTTATTTAGAATAGCTTCTAAATTAGCACCGTTTTGTTGAAGTGTGTAATCTCCACTTCCTAACAAAATAGGTTCACCAATCAACTGACCGCCCATCGAAACGTCTTGTTCAAAAACTTTTACATCTTTGATATCGATATAAGCCGATGCATCTTCATTCTGGCTCGAGCCTTTTCTATTGATCGTGTTCTTGACCACTATTTTTTGATTTGGCTGGATGGTTTCTCGATTGATATTGGTTTTTATTTCTGTCGACACGAGATCTGTATTAAAGGTTTTGTTTTTCTTCAGGCTAATGCTTCCTTCACCTGAAAGTTTAAATAAAATATCGTATTGTTTTTCCTGATTATTTGCTAAGGGGAAAACAATCATTTTAAGTAAGTCACTATCATCGCTATATGGAATAAAACTTGTTTCAATATCGATTTGATATTTTCCATTGACTACGGTTTCATTAAAAACGATGGTAAGTTTTCCGGTCGTATCGATAGTCCAGCTTCCGACTGTCGCTAATTTTCCGGATATGTTGTTTGAAATCGCAATATCTGCTGGTAATTGATAGTCATATGTTCCAGCTTGAATTGTTTGATTTTCTGTCCCAACTTGTAGAGTTATCTTCAACGGTGCTTGTCTTTGAGGACGATTTGTCGTTGTGTTGAACTCTACTCCTTTAGAATCGGTCAATGTAACATTTGATATCAGGTTTTCAGCTTGTTGTACTTTTGCTTGTCTTGATTCGATTTCGACTTCACTCGCTGACGTTTCGGGTATCGCTTCGGTTGTAGAAATTTCTACGGCCTCTGGTCGCTCATCTAAAGTATCACTTGTCGAAGAATCCTTTGTAAAAACACTTTCTGAACTTTCCAAAGAGCTTTCTTTGTTCGGTACTTCACTTGTTAGTTCATCAGACGATAAAGTATCAGAAGTTTCTTCTGACACGAATGTTTCAGCAAAACTAACAACAGGAATCAAAGAATTAGCAATCATCAAAAGTATCACTATTATTATCCAAAATTTCTGTTTTTTCATCATTATCTCCTTTTATTTTTATAAAAAACAAACAACTATTACCATAGTACCATAATATATTAATTTTAATAGATAAAATAATAATATTCTTTAATTTAAATACAAAAAAAGACATAAATGTTCAAAAAAAACAATTATGTCTTACTACTTTGTTGACTATCTAATAGATTTCGGATTTTTTTGCTGCCACTCTTTTGAATAAAATGATCCATCAAGTTGATAATTTGGTGATTTAGTCGCATCACTTTCTAGAAATGGCTGAATCCTTTGGTCAGCTTTTAACCAACCTCTCCAGCCTAAATGGATCGTATCAGCCATAAAGTATTGAGTATCACAATCTTTAGTGAAATCGGCAATATTGCTGAAGCCCTGACTTGTTAATTGGTATTTGACTTTTTTGGCAAAACCTTGCAGCATATCTTGGGAGAGACCGGTAAAATCTGTCCAGTGTTTGTTTACTGGTGGGATAATAAAAAGTACATCCGCTTTCTCCTGCGCTAATCGACTGAGTACTAGTTGTAAATCAGAAAATTCAGGGGAAAAACGATAATCCCAATTTAATTGCGAACTTTCTAGGCTGTTCAGCTTCTTTTTTAACCGCTTATTATAGAAGGAATTAGAAATCTCAAATGGATTATTATTTGTCGCTTTCTGACCGATTTCAGCTGCTATTTGATCTAATTCATTGGCATTATAAGTCATAGGTAACGGTTTTTCAGCTTTTTTGATTGTCTTATCTCTGCTTACCATACCAATTTTACTGAACAATTCATCTTCACGAGAAAACATATTGATCATTAAATTAATATAGTGCTTATCTGATGGA
This sequence comes from Enterococcus silesiacus, assembly GCF_001886225.1. Classification (NCBI taxonomy): domain Bacteria; kingdom Bacillati; phylum Bacillota; class Bacilli; order Lactobacillales; family Enterococcaceae; genus Enterococcus; species Enterococcus silesiacus. The sequence goes on from NZ_JXLC01000009.1 coordinate 35,244, forward strand.
TTTGGAATTTCACCAGAAATGATATTTTTCAAAGCACTACATAACCGTTTGTCTTCTTTTACTTTTGGAAAATCCATTAATCTTGACGCAAGATAAACATCGTCATCAGTGATTTTTTTTAGATCACTAACCCATTGATACGTTTGAAGCTCAGAATAATAGGCATTGAAATAATCATTGGTAACCCCTTCTTTAACAAACCACTGAGGCGAGATAATGAAAACCACTTTTTTATGAGCAAGATTTTCTCCCATAGATTGCATCATCAAGGCCTGTGTTAAAGATTGCGTACCTGGAGCCCCTAATAAAAACGGACGGTAGCCACGGTCATATTTTTCTGCTAAAACAGTCGGATGAAACGGACTGATTCGGCTTAACTCAGAAGAACCGAAAAATGGAATATATTCTTTTGAACCAATTGCTTTATTCTTGATGGCATTTCCTCTTAGCACATTAGTTGCCATAGAGGTGGAAGCATCTGATAAAACGCGTTTGCTATCCACATCTATTTTAAATGGTGCAAAGAAAAAAGCGACTAACAGAACCGCAGAAATTAGAATCGGTCCAAAGATTCCAAAAAGTTTTTTCTTCATGCTCATTATTGTAAGGCTTTCACTTGTTCGACAACTTTATTTGGTGTGTTCCATAAATCGCGGTCAAATTCTGAAACAGGTACTTGCACATTTAATTGTCCATCAATTTCAACTAATAGCTGAACTGTTGCAAGTGAATCCATTAGTCCTTCTTCAAATAAATCAACATCTTTATTTTCTTTGACTTCATCAGTACCAGTAATTTCTTCCAAAATATCTAAAACTGTTTCTTCTATGTTCATGCGTAATTTCCCCTTTGTCGTACAGTTCTTAGCTGTAGTTTATTTTTTATTTAAAGAATAATGTATCTAAAAATCCTGAAAAGATCAAGAAGCTGAAGCAAACTGCATTAAATGTTAAAAAAACAGCGAATGCATGCGTGAATTTGTTCGATGGAATTTGTTCTTTATGCTTCTTCTTAAAACGTAGCCAAGCATCGGTCAAACAAATCAATGCAGCATGATAAAAGCCATATGCTAGATAATACCATGTTAAGCCGTGCCAGACGCCCATCAATAAGAATAAGGCAAAATAACCAACATTCGATGCTACGATACGGCTCTTGAAGACTTTTTTCTTGATCAAAGTAAACATTAAGCGCATATAAATGTAATCACGGAACCAAAATGAAAGAGTCATATGCCAACGATTCCAAAACTCCTTGATATTCCAGCTCAGAAACGGCTTATTAAAGTTGATTGGTGTGTCATACCCCATCAAGTAACTAGTTCCTACAGCAAACAAGCTGTAGCCTGCAAAATCAAAGAACAAATACATACTATAAATATACATATATGCGACTAATTCCCATGATATACCGCCTGATTTTGCAGCCAACTTCGCAACCACAGGTAGTAATACTTGGCCAAAGTAATAACCAATAATAAATTTATATAAAAATCCCAAGAAAAAATTGTGAATCCCTTTTCCTAGAAAATCTACATATTCAACAGGCGTCGGCGGATTTTCAACATCTTTTTCGAAACGACGGTAGCGATCGATCGGACCAGACGAAATCGTTGGAAAGAATAAAAGAAATTCGATATACCGTAAAATATTGTATTCTTTGATCGAGCCATCCCGCATTTCCATGATGATCTGCACAGATTTAAAGGTTAAATAAGAAATACCTAGGAACCCTAACAGAGAAGCATGACCTGAAACAAAAGGCACTACCTTAACTAAAACTAACGGTAAGATTGCTAAAAATACGGCTAAATAAAAGACCAGACTTTCGTTTTTCTTTTGACGATAATGAAAATAGAACCAAACGAGAATTGTCTGCCAAATGACATAGGCGATCAACGCTACGCCTTGTTTCCAGTCTTCACCACCAAAACTCATGTATAAGAACAATAATGTGACCAAAACTTGATACCAAGCCCAACGTTTTCCTTTAATAAATAAAGTCAGAATCATTGGTAACAATGCAATTAACAAATAAATAAAATAAATCGGATTCGCATAAGGAATCATATGAGGTACATCGATCATGTTGCATTCACCTCATTTATCAATCCTTTACGGTCGATCTTTCCATTTGCTGTCAGCGGTAGCTTTTCAACATAGATAAATTTTTGCGGAATCATATAGTCCATCACTGAACGGCTCAATTCTTCTTTGATTGCTTTGGTCAATTTAAATTCTTTTTCAAATTCATGAGGATTAGCAACCACAAAAGCGACTAATTGTTGAACCTTATGGTTTTGATATTTTGGCACTACTGCAGCATGTTTTATATAAGAAACACTGGCTAAATGATGATCGATATCTTCAAGTTCAATGCGATACCCATGCAGTTTCACTTGAAAATCGATCCGACCATCATAAATCAGCATCTCATTTTTTAGTCTACCAGCATCCCCTGTGCGATAAGCTGGTTGGCCTTTATACTCAAAAAAGGCATCCGCTGTTTTTTCTGGATTATGTAGATAGCCTTTAGAAACACTTGGGCCAGCGATCACGATTTCTCCTACTTCTTCTGCGGGAAGCTCATGATCCTCGTTCATGATATACACAGTTGTATCATTTTTTACATAACCGATCGGCACGCGACTATATTCGTCTAAAATTTCTTGGGTGATCTTAACGCCTGAAACTGCCACTGTGGCTTCTGTTGGTCCATAGGTATTGAAGATAGTAGCTTTAGGAAATCGCTCTAATAATTTCTGAGCCGTTGTTTTAGGCAACTCTTCCCCACAAAATAGAAAAACTTTTAAACTATCTACATGTTCACCATCAAACGTTGGCTCCATCAAACAAATATCCATAAATGACGGAGTTGAAACCCAAACTTCTATTTCCAGCTTGGGAAGTTCAGCAAACAGCTGTTTAAAGTCGTTGATGACGTCTTTAGGCAAGGGTGTCAAGGACCCACCAGAGGTCAAAGCAGGATACACAGCCATCACAGATAAATCAAATGAATAAGGTGCCTGTGATAAAAAACGCATGCCTTCAGTAATCCCAAAATCTGCCAACTCCCAATTCACAAAGCTTAAAAGATTTCCATGACTGATTTGAACCCCTTTAGGCACTCCAGTTGTTCCAGAAGTAAAAATAATATAGTAGGTTTCTGATTCAATAACAGGTTCAAGCTTGTTCGCATGTTGTGTGTCTACGAAAATGTTCTGTAATTCTTCCAATGAAATAATATCAGCAGCTGTTTTGATATCTGACCATTGCGCAACAGAGAAAATCACTGCCGGATCAGCTACATCTAAAATCATTTCAACTCGTTCTTTTGGTGTGTGTGCTTCAATCGGTATATAGGCATGTCCTGCTTTTGATGCCCCTAAAAAACATGCCAGCATTTCAAATTCTAATTCTCCGTAAACAACGACTGGACGAGCACGTCCTATGTTTTTTTGCAAATATGCAGCAATTGCATCGGAGTCACGCTTAAGCTCTCCATAAGTATATGTTCGTGTGTTTTCAATATAGACGGGACGGTTTGGCTCTGTTATCCCCCAACGATCAATTGCTTCAATAATATTTAAAATCGTCATGAAGTATTCCCTCCCTAAAATTCATTATAAATAAATGTACCGCCATCAATGTTTTTATAATGATATAAATAAATCAACATTAAAAGAATACCAAAATAAAATACGGTCTTTCCAATGAATTTCCCCCAGTATTGGACATTTGGTTGAGTAAAAAAAGCTTTCATTTTATCTTATGCCTCCAAATTTTTCATATAATCATATTTTTTGGTACTGCTATTGTAATCAATACTAACGAGAAAAGAAACTAAATTCGCGAATAAAGCCGTCTTCCATACTAACAGTTTTGTCACCTTCGAACAAAAAAAGGGTAGAACAAAACGCAAAAGATTTTGTTCTACCCTCTTTTACTAAAGAAAAAACAAAAAAATACTTTTTTAATCGCTTTGCTGCTAAAACAATTCTACACCTTAGAAGAGCCTTTTGATCATGTAAGACACCCCGCACTTATACTAAATACAGCCTCAACCATGATATAGAAGCCACTACTTCATTGAAAAATCCCTTTAAAGAAACTTAAACTATTAACGATCCTTGCCATGAATGATACGAGAGTAGATCGCTGAAGTTAAAAAGTAGTAAGCAAGATAGATCAAAATCAACATTCCACATGATAAATAGGCTAACCAATAACCAGAACTTGAAATTAATCTACTAAAGACATAGATCGCAAACGTTGCATGTAAAACCCCAATAATCATCGGCGGGAAAAAGATGATGCTGTTTTGCTGATAAATAAGCTGGGTGATTTTCTTTTTGGGAATCCCAATTTTCTTTAACAGATCGTAGTTTTCTTTTTCTCTTTCAGCTTCTGAAAATTGCTGCAGCATCAAAATACTTCCTGTAATGATCAAGGCTAAGACGCCTAAAAACATGGCTACATAAATGAATAGTCCCATCACTCTTCTTTCATATCTTAAGTCCGAAAAGCGACTTGCATAGTTTAATTGCCAAGCTTCCCGTTCGCCCTCTTCAGAAAACTCTGATGATTGATCTTTTTCGGGTTGTAGACTGGTTTTCGATGTATAACCTTCTAAATGATCGTTGACCCATTGATATTTATTATACACCGGTGAAATCCAGTTAGGTTTGACTTCTTCTGATAGCTTATTTGCCAGAGCATCCTCATCTTCAGTATTAATGTTAAAAGCTTGCAGTCTATAGGTGACACCTGAACTTATCTCATTGAACTGCTTATCAGATACAACAAGTGTCGGAAAACTATAGCGCAATAAATCTTGCCCCAGATAATCCTGGCGTACTTCAGAAACATGAAGTTTTATTCCATCTGTTAAAATAAACTCAGAACCATAACGAATGAACCCTGCTAAAATATTTTGAATACTGTCCAAAAGAACAACATCCTGATCATTCTTAAATTTAATATTTTTTAAATAAGGATTTATTTTTTGAAATTTTTGATAATTTGAAAGAGCTAATAAATTTATTGGACTTATCGTATTTTGATTATCATCCTGTCCAATTTTAAGATGAAATCGGCTACCCGTCAACTTATAATTTAATGTGACTAATGAATCGATTTTTGTATCCGGTTCCTGTTTGATTCTTTGAGCTAATTTTTCATAATCATCTTCGGCCACTATAAAATCAGTTGGCGTCGTAATATTTACTGAATTCATCCCGATCGTATAAAAAGAAGCTGCTCCACCAATCATTCCTAAGGCAATCGCAATAAAAATAGTGACAGACGATAGTGTACTGCTACTTCTTTTAATATTACGTTTTGTGTTACCTGATGCAAGCATGTTCAAATTTCGATAATAAGTATATTTATTTTTTCCAAATAAATATACGACTAAATACATTGTATATTTAAAAAATAAATAAGTACCTAACATACATATAAACATTATTATTAACGGTAACAATAAAAAACCGGCATAACCCGCTCTTGTTTTCACCAAGATAGTTCCAAAATGAATAACATTATACGATAAAAAATAACCCGTACCAATCAATACGACACCAAAAATACCTAAACAAATTCTTAGAACAGATATTTTATTTGGATCAGCTGCTCTTTTTTTATTGACTCTCAGCATATTCGATACTTGATAGCGGTAGATCAACCAAGTACTTCGAAGTGACACGGCTAAAAGCATAAAAACAAAGGCCACACTCGTTTGAATCATGGAAGGAAGGGAAATAGAAAACAGACTATCCACTTGTAAAAACATGGCTTTGGCCAAGATCATCGAGAATAATTTTGAAAAAATAATGCCCAAAATAATCCCCGTAATCAAAGATACCGCACCCAAAATCAATGTCTCTACAAAAAATAAAAAGGCTATTTGCTCTTTTCGCATCCCAATTAAATGATATAAACCAATTTCTTTGCCACGCTTCAATAAAAAGAAGTGATTTGCTGCAAACATAAAACCTAATATCATAATAACAATCAAAATACCGCCTAAATTCATTGCCCCATCAATATGGACCTCTTGCCCAACTCGATTTGTTAAGTTTCTATTATATGTAATTGCGCTAAAACAATAATAAACGACAACGGCAAACGTCATACTGACAAAATAAACCAGATAATTGAGAAATTGTCCTTTAAAATTTTTCCAAGATAAATTAAAAATCATTAGCCCGACCACCTCCGCCGATCGTTGCCTGCATATCGATCACTCGATTAAAAAAATCTTTTCTAGATCCCTGACGAACGACTTCTGAAAAAATCACCCCATCTTTTATGAATAGAATTCGATTGCAATAACTGGCCGTATAAGGATCATGAGTGACCATCATAATTGTAGCATCATCTTGTACATTCATATTTGTCATATACTGCAGCAATTCTGCGGCTGATTTTGAGTCTAAAGATCCTGTTGGCTCATCTGCAAAAATGATTTTAGGCCTCGTAATCAGGGCACGTGCCGCAGCTACCCGTTGCTTTTGTCCCACAGATATCGCATTAGGATATGCAGTCAATAACTGATTGATTCCTAAAGTATCTGTAACATGAGTCAAGCGTTGTTCCATTTCAGTTAAAGGCATCCGATCCAAAGCTAAAGGCAGTAGAATATTATCTTTGACATTCAAGGTATCCATTAAATTGAAATTCTGAAAAATAAACCCTAACTTTTTACGGCGAAAATCACTGATTTGATTATCACGCATTTTCAATATATCTTGCCCATCGATCCGAACAATTCCAGTTGTTGGCAGCGAGATCGTTGAGATGGTATTCAGTAAAGTAGATTTTCCCGCTCCGCTGGGTCCCATGATACCAACAAATTCACCTTGATCTACTGAAAAAGAAATATTGTTTAAGACTTGAACTTTATTATTTCGATAACCGTAAGATTTGCTTAAATGATTCACTTCTAAAATTTTTGTCATAGTTTTCGCTCCACTTTATTCATTGTCCTTATTCTACCAATATATTGTGAGACTGAACATCGTTTCCTCTTACAATTAAGTAATAATAAAAAAAAATTTATTAATCCCTTATTTTTCTTAACAAGAATGTTGTGACAATTTCCACAAACCTTTTAGGGAGTTGTTTTCACTATTTTTTCATTTCTCATAAACACTATATGTAGTTGCTACAAAGGAATAAAAATTAAATTTCACACTATATATAGTTGAAAGATTGACTTAATTGTTTTATGATTAGGAAGGAATAAATCTATGAGGAGATGGGTAGTAATGATGGAGATTAAACACGCTAATAATGAAGTGAGTTCTACTGCTTCGCCCTTGCACACTATGAAAATCGTTAAAAGAGATGGACGTCTGGTTGATTTTGATGATCGAAAAATTTATGATGCTTTGATCAAAGCTGAACAAAAAATTCGTGGTTCTTTGGACCCACTTGCCCATGAGCGTATTCAAGAAATCGTTGAAAGAATCGATCAGGAAATTTCAGATCGTTTTGCCGAAAATGTAAAAATTTATGAAATCCAAAATATCGTCGAACATATTTTGTTGACAAAAAATGAATACGAACTAGCGGAAGAATATATCAATTATCGCACTCGTCGTGATTTTGAGCGTAGCAAAGCTACTGACATTAATTTTACGATCAGCAAATTAATCAATAAAGACCAATCCGTTGTCAATGAAAATGCGAATAAAGACAGTGATGTTTTCAATACCCAACGAGATTTAACCGCTGGAATCGTTGGTAAATCGATTGGTCTTAAATTGCTACCTCCTCATGTTGCAAATGCACATCAAAAAGGTGATATCCATTATCATGATTTAGACTACCATCCATATACGCCAATGACTAACTGCTGCTTGATTGATTTCAAGGGAATGTTAAACAATGGTTTCAAAATCGGTAATGCTGAAGTTGAACCACCTAAATCGATCCAAACAGCAACTGCTCAAATTTCACAAATCATAGCTAATGTAGCTTCAAGTCAATATGGGGGTTGTTCAGCAGACCGTGTAGATGAATTGTTAGCTCCTTTTTCTGAATTAAATTATCAAAAACATTTAACTGATGCTAAAGAGTGGATCGAAGGAACTGATCGCCAAGAAGCCTATGCTAAAAGTAAAACTAAAAAAGATATTTATGATGCGATGCAAAGCTTAGAATATGAAATTAATACCTTATTCACCTCAAACGGGCAAACACCTTTCACTTCCTTAGGCTTTGGCTTAGGTCTAAATTGGTTTGAACGTGAAATTCAAAAAGCTATTTTACAAATTCGCATCAATGGTTTAGGTAGTGAGCATCGAACAGCTATTTTCCCTAAACTGATTTTCACTTTGAAACGCGGTGTAAACTTAAATGAGACTGATCCTAATTATGATGTCAAACAGCTGGCATTAGAATGTGCGACAAAACGGATGTATCCTGATGTTTTAAATTATGATAAATTAGTCGATTTGACTGGTAGCTTTAAAGTACCAATGGGTTGCCGTTCTTTCTTACAAGGCTGGAAAGATGAACACGGGGAAGAAATCAATGTAGGCCGTATGAATTTAGGTGTTGTGACTTTGAATCTTCCTAGAATTGCTATGGAAGCCCATGGCAATGTGGATAAATTCTGGGCACTATTGGCCGAGCGCCTTGAGACAATGAAAGATGCTTTAGTTTATCGAGTTGAACGCTGTAAGGAAGCAACACCAGCAAATGCACCGATTTTATATATGTATGGTGCTTTTGGAAAACGTTTATCAAGAAAAGAATCGGTTAATGAACTATTCAAAAATAAACGTGCGACCGTTTCCCTTGGCTATATCGGCTTATATGAAGTCGCTTCTGCCTTTTATGGTGGCGATTGGGAGACTAATCCTGAAGCCAAAGATTTTACAATTGAAATTTTAAAAGATTTAAAAGCGCATGCTGATGACTGGGGCAATGAATATGGTTATCACTTTAGCGTCTATTCAACACCAAGTGAAAGTTTAACAGACCGTTTCTGTCGTTTGGATACTGAAAAATTTGGCGTGATCGAAAATATCACAGACAAAGAATATTATACAAACAGTTTCCACTATGATGTTCGTAAAAATCCAACCCCATTTGAAAAATTAGATTTTGAAAAAGACTATCCGCAATATTGCTCCGGTGGTTTTATCCATTATTGTGAATACCCAGTCTTACAGCAAAATCCCAAGGCCTTAGAGTCTGTTTGGGATTATGCCTATGATCGTGTTGGTTATTTAGGAACAAACACACCAATCGATCATTGTTACGAATGTGGTTTTGAAGGAGATTTCAACCCCACACAGCGCGGTTTTGAATGCCCACAATGTGGTAATCACGATCCAAAATCCTGTGATGTAGTGAAACGAACATGCGGCTATTTAGGTAATCCACAAGCTCGACCAATGGTTCACGGACGCCATAAAGAAATCTCATCACGAGTGAAACATATGAAATAAAAAGCGAAGCGAACTGATTAACTCTGACAGAAAAATAGGAACTCTTGGTCGTGACGCTTTTTGTCACTAGTAAGAGTTATCTTTTTTCCGAAGAGTTGGTTCGTGCAGCTAGATTAAATAAAAAGTGGAGCGAACCGATTAACTCTGACAGAAAAATAGGAACGCTCGGTCGTGACGCTCTTTGTCACTAGTAAGAGTTATCTTTTTTTCGAAGAGTTGGTTCGTGCAACGCTTTGCAGACATTGCTTTTATTTGAAAGGATGACTAACATGAGAAATCCTAAACCACAAGAATGGTTAGCAGAAGAACTTAGTCAAAATTATATTGGTGATTACAAAGCCTTTAACTTTGTAGATGGGGAAGGCGTGCGAAATAGTTTATATGTTAGCGGCTGTTTATTTGCCTGTGAAGGTTGCTTTAATCAAGCCGTCCAAAATTTCCGCTACGGTAAACCTTTTACAAAAGAATTAGAAGATAGAATCATCGAAGATTTATCACATGATTATGTACAGGGCTTGACCTTATTAGGTGGGGAACCCTTTTTAAATACAGCGGTTTGTTTGACCGTTGTCGATCGAGTTCATAAAGAATTTGGTGACAAAAAAGACATTTGGTCTTGGTCAGGCTATACCTTTGAAGAATTATTATTAGAATCCAGCGACAAGTTGGAACTATTGAATAAAATTGATATCTTAGTAGACGGACGATTTGAATTATCAAAAAGAAACTTGAATCTCCAATTCAGAGGCAGTAGTAATCAGCGGATTCTTGATGTCAAGAAATCTCTAGCCTGTGGACAAGCTATCATTTGGGACAAATGTCATGACGCTGAACAAGTGTATGAACAAATAAAAAAAGGAAACCTGATTTAAGTCTTATTCCATAAGAAAAATCAGGTTTCGCCATTGACCGGTACAGCAGCAGAAAACTTTCTTGTTGCTCTATCGGTCTTTCTTTCTATTCATTATCAAATCATTGGCTCATCTTTTATTGGCGTATTACAATACAAAATAGAAGGCTTCGTTACTAAATAATATTACCCAAAAATATAGGAGGATACACTATTATGAAAACAAGTCAACTACTGACTACTAAAAAAGCGATCATCACAGGCGCTGCTTCTGGTATTGGTTTTGCTACAGCCAAATTGTTTATAGAAAAAGGCTTTAATGTTGGGTTGATTGACGCTGACAAAAGTCGGTTGGAGCTTATTGCCAAAGAGTTCAAACAGAATGGTTATGATTGCTATTATAGAAGCGTGGATGTAACCGATGAAATCCGTTTAAAAAAGGCCATCGACGAATTAACTAACAGTCTTCAAGGCTTGGATATCTTCTTCAGTAATGCTGGGATCAATGGTACGTGGGCACCGATTGAAACCCTAACAGTTGATGAATGGGATACTACGATAAATACGAATCTACGTAGTACGTTTTTATGTATAAAATTTGCGATTCCCCATATGAAAGAAAATGGCGGTTCAATCATTGTAACAAGCTCTATCAATGGTACGAGAATTTTTAATAATTTTGGTGCTTCCGCATATAGTGCTTCAAAAGCTGGACAAGTAGCGTTTACTAAAATGGCAGCCTTAGAGCTTGCTCGCTACAATATTCGTGTCAATGCAATTTGCCCGGGGGCTATTGATACAGCAATCAATGAAAAAACAACTTATTCAGATGAATTAAAAAAAATTGAAATCAAGGTAGAATTTCCAGAAGGCGATCGACCTTTGAAAAATGAAACAGGAACCAGTGACCAAGTTGCACAATCCGTTTTATTTTTAGCTACGGATGTGTCAGCAAATATCTCTGGAACAGAACTCTATGTGGACGGTGCAGAATCTTTACTTTAATCGCTGTTAGACAAAAACATAGAAACTAACTTTCTTGAAATACAGATAAAAAATAAGATCAGAGGCAACTTCGAGAAATAAATTGGCATTCACAAAATTTGAAGAACACCAATTAGCTACCAAGAATCACCAGTTCATAACTTCACTATGATTCTTGGTCATTTTTTGTTTAGACTAAAATCAATTTGTCTTGAAAAAAGCCAAGATCTCTGAACGGATTTTCTGATGATCAACGATGGGACTAGGATAATCTTTTCCGCAAGAAATGGCAATATCTTTTTGAAGCGCAGCTGGCATTTTACTTGGTTCATGAATATATTCATTTGGTACAGCTTTTAATTCAGGGATATACTGACGAATAAAGTCACCATGCGGATCAAATTTTTTACCTTGTAACGTGGGGTTGAATATCCGAAAATAAGGAACTGCGTCAGTTCCTGTAGAAGCTGCCCATTGCCAACCACCAATATTGCTGGCTGGATCATAATCAACTAATTTTTGTTGGAAATATTCTTCTCCCTTTCGCCAATTGATCATTAAATCTTTTATCAAAAAAGAAGCGACGATCATGCGTACCCGATTATGCATCCAGCCAATTTGATTGAGTTGTCGCATCCCAGCATCTACAATTGGAAAACCAGTTTGTCCCTCTTTCCAACATTCAAAAGCATTTTGATTCGAGGTCCATTGGAGCTGTCTATACTGCTCCTTGATTTCTTGTGTCTTTTGTTTAGGATTCTCAAAATAGATCATATTATAAAAATCCCGCCAACATAATTCAGAAATAAACGTCTGACGACTATCTGAATCTGGTTCGGCATTAAGAGCGTACCAAACTTTTCGAATGGATATCTCTCCTGTTCTTAAAAATCTCGATAGTTTACTTGTTTGATCTGAAAAAGGATAGTCTCGCCCTTTTTGATAGTCGTGTAAGTGATTTTTGATAAACTCTTTTAACACTTCTTCAGCCGCAGCTTCTCCACACTCATAGTCAAATGGTAAATTTATGTTTTCAACAATCTTTTCAAACTCTTTTTGACCATTCCTGAATAATGGATGACTAAGCTTTTCAAATGATCTAGTTATTTTTGTCGTTCTTTCATAGGGAGACTTTGGCAGTGTTAGCCATTTTCTAAAATAAGGTGTAAACACTTTGTAACTCTCACCTGTCGGCTTTTTAATTTCTTCAACACCGTGTAAGTGACTATCTTGATAGGAATGTACTCGAATTTGATTATTCTCAAAAAAAGCCAGCATGTCCTGATCTCGTTGTCGACCAAAGCCACGTTCATCTTTATTAAAATAGATCTTATCCCACTCTTGATAACTCTTCTTTAGTTCAGTAAAAGTTTCCTCTAAGTCTCCATATAGAAAATGAATTGAGACACCTTTTGCTTCAGTATGCTCAAAAAAAGTGTTCAAGCTATTAAAAAAAGCAGCATGATTGAAGCTTTCTTCTAAAAACTGTGTCGGATTTAGTTGAAAAAGACAGATGAGTTCGTCCGTTTCTGTGCTCTCTTCGATCATTTTGTTAAAAGCTGTATTATCATCCAAACGAAGATCTTTGCGAAACCACATAACTGTTTTGCCCATTGTTTTTCCCTTTCGTGTTTATGATTATAAAGATAGTAGCATAGTTACCAAGAAATCACTAAAATTTAACGTCACGTGTTTAATCTAATCACTCACTTCTGTAACTCTTCGCTTTCCTCTGTCTTTTGTTTTTCCCATAAAGGCAATACCATATTTTCATACGCCATCGGATCAAGATTCGTCAAAGTAATCCCTAATAACCGAATTCCTTGTTCAAGTCCCAGAATTTCTTCCCAGATCAAGTTTGCCTGATAATATAATTCTTCTTTTTTAGAAATATATTCTGGAAGAGTCTGACGCTTTGTTACTGTTGTATAATCCGTATAACGCACTTTCAAGACAACTGTTTTTCCGTGTTTTTGGACCCGATCTAATGATTCTTCTACGCGTTCTGCTAATTGTCTTAATTGAGCAGTTACTTGCGCTTCAGTCGTTAGTGGTGTGCCATATGTATGTTCTTTGCCCACTGATTTGCGATCTCTTGTGATATTTACAGGTGAATCGTGAATGCCGCGAACCTTGCGGTAAAGAGAATAACCCATCTTACCAAAATTACGAATTAATTCCATCTCATCTTGTTTGTACAGATCTTCGCCAGTATATATACCTAAATCATGCATTTTTGGGACCGTTTTTTTACCCACACCATGAAATGCTTCGATCGGCAACGCTTTTAAAAATACTTCAGCATCGTCTGGCATTACAACCGTTAGGCCTTTTGGTTTTTGAAAGTCAGAAGCTAATTTTGCTAAAAATTTATTATAGCTCACCCCAGCCGAACACGTTAAATGCAATTCATTCCATATATCGTATTGAATTAATTTGGCGATCTTGATAGCCGATTTACTATTGATTTTATTCACTGTTACATCTAAATACGCTTCGTCGATTGAAACTGGTTCAATAATATCTGTGTATCGGCGAAAGATTTCTCTGATCTGTTGTGAAATTTCAGAATATTTCTCATAACTACCTGGTTTAAAAATTGCATTGGGGCATAGTTCATAGGCTTTTTGAGCACTCATGGCAGAATGGATTCCAAATTTACGTGCTTCATAATTGGCCGTAGTTACCACGCCTTTACCACCAGTATCACTAGGATGGCGTGCGATTACTAGAGGATGTCCTACCAATTCAGGATGATCACGTTCTTCAACAGAAGCAAAAAAGGCATCCATGTCGATATGAATAATTTTGCGGGATGTATCCTTCTTTAAGGGAAAACGCAGTTCACTGATCATAATTGCCATCCTCCTTTAAACTAAATGTGGTGTGTCATTCCAGTCTTAATCGAATTTAAGGTAAATTCCCTTGTGACTAGCGTGAAGTATTTTTTCAAGTTTTACTTGAGCAATTGGTGAAATAGTTGATACCGAAACAATGTCATCTGCTACTTTTACTAAAGGATCAACAATTCTTGTTTTTTTCTTTTGCTGGATATCATAGTGATCCTCACTAGAGCAGACACTACACTTCGGTGGACGATCCATTTTATCCAGTAGTTGTATTATCTCCACAGAATCACTTGATTTTAATTTTTTGAGAAACGCTGAATCCGTCATCATTAAGTCAGTTAACGTAATTTCTTGATTTTCCAGACTAAGCTGGATTATTTTTGCCATCCACTCATAGCTGCAAATATTTCGAGGATCGTAAAAAAAGTCGATCACTACTTTTTGATACTGATCTATAAACCAAATGGCCCATTCGATTGAGTCTATAACGATTTGATCTTCAATAATTTTGATTGACTTTAAAAATTGGTGAATTTTTTGTATTGGAACAGAAAAATAACGGTGAACTTCTCGTAATGTATAATCGATTCGATCACAGCATAGTAAAGGTGCTTGTTGTTCTAGTAATAACCATTGTTCATCATCAAATAAAATCTGCCGATAATCAAAACCATACTGCTTTAATATGGTTGGAATTGTAGATTGCTCAATTAATTGTGTTTTGATTTGTTCATGATAATCATCATTTTTATTAGACAGAGCCAAATCAACCACATGAGAAAACGCAGTGTGTGAGACATCGTGCAGTAAGCCTGCAATTTGTTCTTCTATAGTTCCACCTAGTTTTCTGATCAATAACATAACGCCTATGGAATGTTCGTATCTTGTCTCATTCCAAGCCGAATTGATCAAAACTGCTGGTCCGGCCATATGGACACCTTTTAAACGTTGGATCTCTTGTGATCTGATCAATCCCGTAAGAACTTCTTCAACTTTAAATGAACCATATAATACGTCTTCAATAATCATTTTTTCTCCTTTAAAACACACTTTCTTTTACTTACATTATACACGAACGTTTGTTCTTTCACAACTACATTTACTTTTTTGTAATTTATGTTTTTTTTTAATAATGAAAACCCAGCATTCACTGTCATTCAGAAATACACAAACGTATCTGACGACAAAGCGGCAGAGCGTATAAAAGAGATTGATGATTCGTCTTTTGAGTAAACTTAAGTTATAAAAAACAAAGAAGTAATCCAGCATTTAAAAGCCTGCTGGATTACTTCTTTTAAATGGCATTTGTGCCTTTTTCACCTGTTCTGATTCGAATTGCTTCTTCTACATTATAAACAAAAATTTTACCATCTCCCACTTCTCCTGTCTGACAAATAGCCAAAATCAAGGAAATGACTTCTTCTACTTTTTCATCTAACACAACACAGCTGACTTTGACTTTTGGTAATAATGAGGTGATGATTTCCTGTCCACGTACATATTCTTTTAGACCTTTTTGATTTCCAAATCCTAGCACTTGGCTTACAGTCATTCCTAGTGTTTCAAAACTATCAGCCATTGTAACTTTCAACTCTTCTAATTTTTCTTGTTGAATGATTGCTTCTACTTTTTTCATCGATCTTCCTCCTAAGAATCTAATCCCATAAATGTTGGATAAGCTGTTTCATCATGTTCGATTCGATCTAATCCTAGTGCTTCTTCTTTGGCTGAAACTCGGATTGGCATGAACAATTGAATTCCTTTAATGATGATAAAACTAGCAACGCCTGCAAATACGATTGTAAAAACAATACTAGCAATTTGGGCTATAAACAATTCTATTCCACCATAAAGCAGGCCTGTTTTCCCACCTACAGCAGGATCTGCAAAAATTCCTGTCATGATCCCACCAAAAATTCCACCAACACCATGACAACCAAATGCATCTAGTGCATCATCATAACCAAATTTATGTTTAATAAATGAAATAAAGTAATAACAAACCGGACTAACCAACGCACCCAATATAAATGAACTCCAAAGCGAAACAAAGCCTGCGCCTGGCGTGATTGCCACAAGTCCTACTACAGCACCGGTACAAGCACCGACAATCGTTGGTTTTCCGATTGCCAGTTTTTCAATTAGCATCCATGAAAGCATCCCACTGGCCGCTGCCGTATTTGTTGTTAACAATGCGTGGATCGCTAGTCCGTCTGCTGCCAGAGCCGATCCTGCATTAAAACCAAACCAGCCAAACCAAAGTAAGCCGGCACCCAACACAACAAAGGGAATATTATGAGGCCGGTATTCCGTTTGTCGATATTCTCTACGCTGACCTAAAACTAAAGCTAATACGAGACCAGAAATGCCCGAACTAATATGCACCACATTTCCGCCTGCAAAATCGATCGAACCGATTTTGTCTAAAAAGCCACCGCCCCAAACCATATGTGCCATTGGATAATAAACAATGATCGACCAAATACCGATAAATAAAAAAATTGCAGAAAAACGCATCCGCCCAACCACCGCTCCCGTGATGATTGCTGTTGTGATCAAAGCGAACATCATTTGAAATCCAGCAAACAAGCTTTCTGGAATTGTCTCGCCTTTTGTCATGGACACTTGATTAAAAAATAATTTATCTAAGTTGCCAACAAACAAATCATCGCCGCTAAATGACATAGAATAACCCAGACCAACCCAAAGGACTGATGCTAAACCCATGACACAAATCACCATCATCATCGTGTTAAGGATATTTTTTCTACGCTCTAAACCACCGTAAAAAAATGCTAATGCCGGTGTCATCAAAAAGACCATCGCTGAACATACAATAATAAACGCAATATTTCCTGTTTCCATACAAACTCCTCCAATATCAAAGTTAAGCCTACCTTCATTTTAGCTTTGTCGGTTATTTTAGCATCGATCTTGGATTTATCCTAATAGAAATCACTCATTCAGCAAAAATAATTTCATTTTTCTGACAATTCACGTTATAAAAAATAACATCTATACCAATAGAGCGTTTCCATAACAGTATCATACCTGAACCAGACAAACCAATTTGAACAAAAAAAGACTAGTCCATAACTCTACGAGTCACATCCTAGCCTCAAGGAATCACAGCAATCGATTGAAGCAGACGTAACTCTCTGAGTTAAACACTTCTGCTCCAATCTTATTTCTGTTTATTCCTCTTGATCTACATGAAATTCTTTATACACTTCTTGTTTTTTTAACCCTCGAAGCTTGGCAACTTCTTTGATTGCTTCTTTGGAAGAACTTCCAGAATCCATTAAAACATCGATATGCGCTTTGATTGACAGCTCCAAATCTGGATTTTCGTTGATAGCTGCTAGGCTGTCAGCTCCCTCAACCAAAAGACAACACTCGCCTTTTAACGGATGCTCTGCTAAGTAATCTCTCAGCTCAGCCAAAGTTCCTCGAAGATATTCCTCATGAAGTTTAGTCAGTTCACGACAAATCACTGCTCTCCGCTCTTCACCGAAAACCTCT
The DNA here is from genome assembly GCF_001886225.1 of Enterococcus silesiacus. Classification (NCBI taxonomy): domain Bacteria; kingdom Bacillati; phylum Bacillota; class Bacilli; order Lactobacillales; family Enterococcaceae; genus Enterococcus; species Enterococcus silesiacus. The sequence continues at coordinate 52,912 of NZ_JXLC01000009.1, forward strand.
GATAAGTGCTTAACCGTGACCGCAATTCGATGAGGTGATTCATAAAAAATTTGCGTTGGTTCAGCTGCTTTTAGCTTTTCTAAAACGGCTACTTGCTCTTTTTTCTTCCGAGGTAAAAAGCCATAAAATGTAAACGGCTGCGCAGATAACCCAGAAGCAATCAATGCGGTAATACCTGCTGTAGGTCCAGGTAGGGCAATCACCTTGATCCCTACTTCGATGCATGCTTCAACTAATTCATGCCCAGGATCACTAATCGAAGGCATCCCAGCATCACTGACTTGAGCGATGATTTCACCAGCCTCTAAGCGTTCGATAAATTGCGGAATTCGCTCTTTATAATTATGCTCATGAAAACTGATTTGGGGGGTTGTTATCTCAAAATGATTCAACAATTTTTGCGTATTTCGAGTATCTTCACTGGCGATGATCGTCGCCTCTTTTAAACTATTGATACAGCGGAAGCTCATATCTTCCAAGTTTCCTATTGGAGTCGGCACTAAATATAGCTGCCCGATGCCGGATGAATCAAAACTTTTTTGTTTTTGCATAGAGAAACTCCTTTTTGATTTTTTGAAAAAAGAAAGCTGGGACACAAGCAGTTAGCCTAAAAGCAGCTCCTTTTGTCCCAACTTTTTATTTATATCGTTCACCATAAATTACATCTAAACAAAAAGCACATTCTTCATCATTTTCCCGGCGTGAGCCATATAAAATGTTGCAGACATGAAACCCTTCTTCATAAAGTTTTTCCAAATTCATTCGAGATTTAGATAACTCCTGCTTAGCTGGGTCACTAGAGTCACTGGCTAATTTAGTCAATTCCTGCAAATGCTCCCGTAAACGCTGATTTTCGATTTCAAGTGTTGTATTTTTCTCAACTAATTCATGAAGTGCTTCTTTAATCTCCGATAATTGTCCTAAAGTTCCTTGTAAATCAGTCTCTAAAGAACTCAGACCATCGTATAAAGAGCGTTTATCCATTGTGATCACCTTTTTCGGCTTGAGCTTTTTCTGTCGCTTCTTTGATTTCTTCGTAATCATACTCCACAGCTATTTCACGTCCAACCAAACGAACTTTAATGATGCGGCTCAATAAATTCAAACCAACTACACGTCCTTTTCCATCTGGTGTAATGACATCTTTACCATAATCAGGCAATTCTTTTTTCGCTGCTTCATATTCATCATTTTCGTATTTCAGGCAACACATCAAGCGACCGCACAATCCAGAAATTTTTACAGGATTCAGTGATAGTCCTTGATCTTTTGCCATTTTGATGGATACTGGCATAAAATCGCCTAAGAAAGTCGAACAGCATAATTGTCGACCGCATGGACCAATCCCGCCTAAAATTTTTGCTTCATCTCTGACACCGATTTGGCGCAATTCGATCCTTGTACGGAAAATCGCGGCTAAATCTTTGACTAGTTCTCGAAAGTCGATGCGACCATCTGCCGTAAAATAAAAAACCATCTTGCTGCGGTCAAATGTATATTCAACACGAATCAATTTCATTTCTAATTCATGTGCTCGAATTTTTTCTTTGGCTACACTTAAAGCCGCTTCAGCATCATCCACATTTTTTTGTTCTTTTTCTAAATCAGTTTCTGATGCTTTATTTAAAATGGGTTTTAAATCCTCAGGTAAGTCTTCTGGATCAATAGATTTCTTCGGTATCGCAACTGTGGCTAGCTGTTTAGATTGCTGTGATTCCACAAGTACTTTCTCATTATAAAAATACTCTGATTTTCCAGGAGCAAAATAATAGATATGACCTGCTTCACGGAAGCGAACTCCTACTACTTCTACCATTTCCATCCTCCTATTTATGTTTTAGGGTGGATCATTCGTATTACTAATTGCTCGCAAACACTCTGCCAACTAACATTGGCTTCCCACTTTTGTCGTGCTTTTAAAATCAGTTCAACCCGTGTGGCCTGCTGTTCGACTACACGCTTGAGTTGGTTTTGCGCCACACTTTCAGTGAGTTGTTTGCGGTAATAAGCAAGTAATAAATCAAAACTCAACGCTTGTTGGTCTTTTTCTTTAAACACTTTGACCATCTTTTTTTGAACATAGACAAAAGCTTGTAAATCATCTTTTATCATATAATCAAACCATTGTTGAGTAATTTCCCTAGCTTCATTAAACCATTCATCTTGAGAGATTTCAACTGCTTTGTCAAAACTATTTGTCAACTCTGCCAAAAGGCTGGCTGTATTTTTATTGATTCCTGATTCTACCAAAGCATGGACTAATTTAGACTTAACTAATGGTTGGAAATGAAGAACCTGGCAACGAGATTGGATAGTAGGTAAAATTTTCGCTAACGAGGTCGTTTCTAAAATAGCTAAAACTTTTCCTTCTGGTTCTTCTAAAAATTTCAACAAACTATTCGCTGCACCAATACTCATTTTGTCTGCTTGCTCGATCAAGAAAACTTTTTGAGCTGTTTCCACGCCGCTTTTGCTAAATTCTGCTTTCAAAGCTCTGATTTGATCGACCTTGATTGTTTGACCATCTGGTGCAATACGCAGGACATCCGGATGCTCATTGTCAGCGATCCGCAAACAGTTATTGCACTGATTACACGGGTTATTGTCCGTTAAATTCGTACAGAAAATGTGTTTTGCCATCCATAAACCAAATTCTTTTTTACCAGTTCCTGTATCGCCTTCAAAAAGATAAGCATGGGCAAGACGACCATGCTCGAAACTTTTTTGAAGCTGCTGGTAAAGCAGCGGTTGTTGTTCATTTAAAACATGTGCTTCATTCATCCTAATATTGATGGAATCCTTCTACTGGCAAGACAAAAACTGTCGCGCCGCCAACTTCGACCTCTACAGGATAAGGCACTTGTCCATCCATTGTAATATCTAATGTTACAGGAGTTGACACATATTGTTTGCGAGATTGGCATGTTTTTTTAATCAATTCTAATGCCTCTTCTACACGATCATCATCGATCCCGACGATAAAGGTACTATTACCAGCTTTTAAAAAGCCCCCAGTTGATGAAAGTTTGGTTGCACGAATATTGGCATCAATAAATTCATTGGCTAAACGGTTACTATCTTTATCTTGGACAATTGCTAAAATAATTTTCATATTCGGTCACCTTCCTAGTTTCTAAAATATTCTGGATAACGGTTTACAATTGCTTGAAACGTTGCTTCTACAACATTTTCCAAGCTCATTCTGGCATCGATCTTCGTAATTCTTTCTGGATTTTCTTCTACTAGCTTTAAATATTCATGACGAACTCGTTGGTGAAACTCAAGTCCTTCTGAATCCAAGCGATCAATTTGTTGCTGACGATGGTTTTTGATACGATTTAGTCCTGTGTCTGAGTCAACATCCAAATAAATTGTGAAATCAGGTATCGTTCCTTCGATCGCAAATTCATTGATTGTGGCAATCGCTTCAACACCGATTCGTCTACCTGCTCCTTGATAGGCCAACGAACTGTCTACAAAACGGTCACACAAAACAATCTTACCTTCTTCTAAAGCAGGTAACACTTTCTCCATTAAATGCTGACGTCTAGCCGCGGCATAAAGCAAAGCCTCCGTCCGCTCATCCATCTCTTGATTTTTTGGATCTAAAATAATTTGACGAATCTTCTCAGCAATGGGAATGCCGCCAGGTTCTCTTGTTTTGATAATACTTCTTTCTGCCGCCAGATCTAATCTTGGGTATAACTCGTTTAAAACACTAGTCTTCCCTGCGCCGTCTGGTCCTTCGATTGTTATAAAAATACCTTGCACTTTACTAATCCCCTTACTTACTTTGATTCCTTCTATCTATTATACTTTATCTATCACAATCAGTCTAATTGAATTCCTTATTATTAAAATTTTCCTGATGACCAAATAAAACTGAGATGAAAAGCCTAACAGACTTTACCTCAGTTTTATTTGCTCATATCTCAAAAAATTAAACTCTTTTATTTCTGTAAAAGAGGATGACTGCTACCATTCCTAAGCATAGACTACCGAATAGCAATAAGTAGTTCCTAGTATTTTCTCCAGCTTTAGGTAGTGTTTTATTTTCAGAGTGATTGTCAGTATTTTTCTTTGTTTGTTTGTCATTACTACTCTCTTTTAAAGGTTCTGGTGTGTCTTCTTTTTGATTTTCAGCAATCACTTTTAATGGTTCAGTTTGGCTTGACGTAATCACAAAAGGAATCGGCTGTGCATTTAGTATATAGCCTTTTAATGCTTTTGTTTCCAGAAATTGATACTTTCCAGGTGCTAACCCCTCAACGAGTAATTGACCCTTTTCATCTGTTGTAAGTTCTGTCTGTAACGTGCTTCCCGTCTCATCTTGAAGCTCAAATACCACACCCTTTAAGATTGCTTTCGTTGTTTGATCAATTTTAATTAATTGTACCGAGCCCGATGTTGGCTCAGCTTTATTTATTACTTGCTTAACGGCCAGCTTATTTTGAAACTCATTTGAGGCGATCTTTATAGGTGTTGCATCTAAAATAAAACCAATTGGCGCTTTTGTTTCAATCAGTGTATAGTCTTCTTGTAATAAATTACTTATTTCTCCTATCCCTTGCTCATTTGTAATGATTTTACCAATAAGTTCACTCGTAGAATTTTTGAAGACATCAAATTCTGCCCCAGCCAATACCGTTCCATCCTCTGAAGTTTTCATTAATTGAATAGAGAATACCTCTCCTGTTCCTGAGCCGTTGCCGTCAGAATACTGCGTTTTAGATTCCTTTGAATCAATGGTTATTTGATCACTCTCTAAAGTTGCGATATTAGAAAACTCCTCTTGATCTTGAGGTTGATGATCGATCGTCGTGTCATAAGAAATAAGATAGCCAATTCCCTCTGGCATATTACCAAAATCGACTGTAAAACCATTAGGAAGATAAGTGATTGTCACTTGGCTTGTGATATCGACTTTGTTCATTGGATTATCAAAAATTCCTTGGTCTCCATCGGGAAATTCTGCTGATGTCACTTTGATCGAGCCTGGAACTAATGTGTAGTTGTCCGTTTGAAACGTGTCCTTAACAACAGCATTCGGAAATTCTTGTCCACTGGCATTTACACGAACTTCCCAATAAAGCGTACTAGAATCAGATGAAAACCATGACCATTTATTGATTACCTCATTCGGATCGTCTGTGGCTTCTTCAACCTCAACTTCGGTGGAAACCTCTGTCGTTTTGTTGATTGGAAAAACTAGTTTAATCGTGCCGTATTCCTCAATTACTTGTTTATCAAAGCGACTGAGAAACTGCAATGTCCCTTTTACATTAGAATGGGTTTCTACAAAATCAGTATAGGTAAGCAAAACTGTTTTTGATCCCTTATCAGCAACTGCCGTAGCCACAACTGCTCCACTTTCATCCAGCACATCAAAAGACAAACTATTGACCAAATCTAACTCATCTGGCAATTCGATCAATGTCGTATCACCTTTTTGAGCACTTCCATTGGGTATACTCCAATCCATGTGAACTTGGATGATATCCCACGATTTAAAAGATGCTTGATCTTCCCCATGTTCGTTGGTAATTTTTACATTTTGAATGGTGTTGTTGATTTCTTTTGCTTCAGTTTTTGTTTTAAAAAGCATCGTTGAACTAATCAAAATTCCAACAAACATGACACTTAAAACAATCACCTTAATGGACCTATAAAATTTCTCCTGCATTATTCCCCACCCCTGTTACAAATTAATTTTAGTTATATTTATTCAAAAAAATAAAAACAAAGCATATATTACATTTTATTTTTATCTTTTTCAAATTATATAATAACTATTCTAATTTTATGTATTTATTTTTCAAAAAAAGCAGACCATCAAAACACCTTAAACTAAAAAAATTGCTGAATCAACGTAAATAACCGTTATCTCAGCAAAAATGGGTGTATACTTATTTTAGAAATACCAATAAAAAATAGGAGTGATTTTTTTGGAAAAATTATTTGCAGCAGTTGATGGCTATTTTATTGAGAAGCTAGTGGAAAACGACCCAATTTTTGATCAAATTCTGGCTAATAATCAAAAACATCAATTACCTCCGCATGATGTATCTCCTTCTCAAGGAAAGTTTTTATATCTTCTCACAAAGATCAAAAGCGCTAATCGTATTTTGGAAATTGGGACTCTTGGCGGATATAGTACACTTTGGTTTGCTAAAGCAATTGGAAATGACGGACAAGTTATCTCTCTTGAATACGATAAGAAACATGCAGAAGTTGCTTCAGAAAACCTGACTATTGCAGGAGTTTCAGATAAAACAACGATCTTAGTCGGTGCAGCTTCTGACAGTTTAGAAAAAATGGTGCAAGCTCAAACACCTGCTTTCGATTTAATTTTTATTGATGCAGATAAAGAAAACAACTCCGTTTATTTAAATTATGCACTAAAACTTGCTCGTCCTGGCACTATTATTATTGGTGATAATGTCGTACGTGATGGGGCTGTTATTGATCAAAATAGCTCTGATGGAAGGGTTATTGGAGTCCGTTCTTTTGTGGATGATCTAGCCTCTTTGCCTAACCTGACTTCAACCGCTATTGAGACAGTTGGAATAAAAGGGTATGATGGCTTTACCATTAGTATCGTAGAATAGTAAAAATAGGTGGAACAAAGTAAAAAAACTTTTGTTCCACCTATTTTTTGACTTATACTTTAAAGTTCCCGACGTCCCTCCACAGCTTTTAGTAAAGTAACCTCATCTGCATATTCGATATCACTACCAACAGACAATCCATGGGCTAATCTTGTCACAACAATACCGGCAGGTTTGATCAAACGAGACAAGTACATTGCTGTCGCTTCGCCTTCTGTCGTGGCGTTCGTTGCAATGATCACTTCCTTGACCTCGTCATCATGCAGACGCTGGATCAAAGAAGCTATATTGATATCTTCCGGACCAGTTCCTTCCATTGGTGATAATACACCATGAAGGACATGATACAATCCATGATATTCCCGCATTTTCTCCATTGCCATGACGTCTTTTGATTCTTCTACAACTAAGATAATGCTACGGTCTCTTGTCGTATCCTGACAGATTTCACAGGGATCTTCTTCTGTGATATTGCCACAAATACTGCAAAAATGTAGATCCCGTTTCACACTAATCAACGATTTTGCAAATGCATTAACATCTTCTTCTTTCATATCAAGTGTATAAAAAGCCAAACGTACGGCTGTTTTTTGACCAATACCTGGTAATTTCATATAACTTTCGACTAATTTTGCGATTGGTTCAGGATAATGCATTACTTTCAAATCCTTTCAAACTCAGACGATTCGCGTCTGGTTTCAAACTATTTATCCATTATAAGACTAAAATTGATTATACCATTTTTTGTAGGTGATTTTATAAAAATTGTCTTTTTAACTTCCTAAAATTAATCTAATTTATTTTTAGCATACAACAAAGTTGACAAAGTCAACCAAACATGTTTTAATTACTATAGAAAACTTGAAAGGATGATTTTTATGAATCATACATTTATCGTTTTATTGGAATTTTACCCAAAATGGTTGCAACTTTCTCGGGAGAATCGAAATGAGAAAGCACAGAGTCTACTCGCTATTATCAATAAATATCCTAATATATCTGTCCGCTTTTTTGATGCAGAAGCTTTTCCTGGCGCAAATTATACTGATTTTGCAATTTATGAAACAACGGATATAGCGGGTTATCATTTTATGTGGGAAGAAATCCGTGACACGAACTTATATACAGAAGGATACTTTAAAATAAAAGATGTTATTTTTGGTGTGGAAGATGCGTTTAAAGCCTTTGAAAAACAAAAGGGAATCGCTTGATATTTCTAAAATTGAAAAGAGGTATTTTTAATGAATAATGATATCGTAATAGGTAAGTGGATCGATCGTATTTACCGCCAACTTTTACAAACCAATAAAAGAAAAATCGAGGAGTTTGACATTAGTCCTGCTGATTATAATTACTTTCTCACAATTGAAGAATACCCTGGCTGCACACAAAACTTTCTTGCTGAAAAAAGAATGGTTGATAAAGGTTTGGTTGCCAGAGTTGTCAAAAAATATTGTGAGAGAGGATATATTATAAAGCAGCCAAGCCCTCAAAAGAGAAGTTCTTATAATCTATTTCTTAGTGCCTCTGGTGAAAAATTAGTAGAAGATATGCGAAAAGCTATCGCTACTACTGAAAGCTATCTAGAAAAGCAAGACGGGACAGAAAATTTCATTGCATTGATAGAGCATTTAAAACAGGTTTCAAGTTATTTAGAAAAAAAGGAAGAACTAGATTAGTAGCTCATTAGCTAAAGACATATAATCTTCTATAAAATGATCACAAGCACGATTTTGACAACTCTACTCAAAATCGTGCCTATTAAGTATGTCTTCTTATTGTAAAAATCAATAAATTTCTTAATTAAGATGATCTATTGCTAATAATTTATCATTATTTAAACCTTTCAATTGATCAACAATTTGAATAACTAAGAGGATCGTCAACGTAGTTAAAATTGCCGAAACAATCGAAATACCATTAAATTCATACTCATTTAAAGGAGAGTTCCACAAGAAATGAAGGACGACTGGCGCAATAAACCAAAGATAACTATCGCGTTTACTAATACTTTTATTCTTAGTCAGCAAACAAATAACTCCCAATGAAAGAATTCCAGTATAAGACCAATGAGAGCTTATCGAACCAGATATTCTAATAATCACTTGGGGTACGACCTCTTGAATAGATTCGCTTGCTGCATTCACCACATAAGAAACATCTTCCATGATCTGAAAACCTAACCCCACACTCACTCCTACACCAAAAACTTCAGGTAAGCTTTTAATTTTTAATAAATAAATAACCGCTAGCACACATAAAAATTTAGTTGTTTCTTCAACAAGCGGAGCGGTCAAAGAATCCATCCAGCTCGCAATAGTTGGAGTATGTTCAAACAGAGCCTTGATCAAATTCTGACCAAACTCGTTGCCGAAAGCTGATAGCCAGCCAGGGATAAAAGCCCCTCCAAAAATTGCAATAATAATAATATAGTTGCTAATCTTAAAATTATTAGAATATTTGTTTAGCAATAGTCCACCTGGGACGATATACAAACATAATAGTAATAACGTTAAAAATAATACCAAATAATCTGAATTGTTCAAATTTGTTAACCCAATGCTGTCTAATTCATAGCTCACTCCGATAGCAGACAACAAAATAAATAAAAATAAACTAATTTTTCTTAACATCCTATTCCTCCTAAATACTTGATGACTTTCTATATTGAGTATATAACAATTTTTATCTAAATATTAATTATAAAAAAATACTAAAAAAGACGACCCAAAATTCATTTTGAGGTCATCTTTTTTGAATAGTATCTTTTAAACTAAAATCCTGGCATCCCTTTAGCATATTTACCCATTGTGGCTTCGGTTTCTTTTTCCACTTTAGTCAATGCATCATTTACCGCCATAATTACAAGATCTTGTAGCATTTCGACATCTTCTGGATCAACTACCTCTTCTTTAATTGCGATATCTTTCATTTTTCGATCGCCAGTAAACGTTGCTGTCACCAATTGATTAGTTGCGGCTCCCACAAATTCACGCTCGTTCAATTCGGCTTGCGCTTTTTCCATATCTTTTTGCATTTTTTGAACTTGTTTCATCATTCCTTGCATATTTCCCATGCCACGCATCATAACTATCTTCTCCTCTTAATCTTGAATTATTTCAACTAGCTCCTCGCCAAATAGTGCGATCGCTTCGTCTACTACTTGAGTATTGACTTCTTCTGTTGGAACTTCATCTGCTAACAAATGGTTCTCATCATTACTAACTAGACGATCTTCATTTGACTGATCATCTGATGTTTCTTTATTTTGGCTGATAAAAGACTGGCGTAGTTTCGGCCAGCTTTCTTTTGTGATACAAACCATATCAGGTGCATAATTGTTCACCAAACGGCTTAAATTATTATGAATTGCTAACTGCATTTCCTCATCTTCCATGGCTCGACCGCAGACAATTTCATATTCAAACGCAATTACTAAGCCTTTAGGGCTTGCTGCAACTGGCTCGCTCGCTTTCAACATCGCCCTTTGTGTTACTGACATCATTTGTAATAAATCATCCCAGACATTTTTTACGTTTAGTAAATGGTCTTTGGTTGCCTCATTCAACACTTTATAAACCAGTTCTGTTGGAATTCGCAGCGCGTTTTTGCTGCTTGTTGCTCGTGTTGTTTTAACTGGTTCAGCTTCTTTGGCTGAAACACCATTTTTCTTCAGCTCTGTTAGTTCTTTTTGTAATTGTTCGATTTGCTGCTGTAATGTAGCCATCTCTGTTGTTGCTACAGGTTGTGTCTCAGTCGAAATTTCGACTGGTTTTTTAACTGATTTTGCTAGTTTAACCGTTGCTACCTCAAGATAAATATTCGCATTATTGGTAAAACGGATATCATTTTGCGTATCACTTAGAATTTGGATCATTTGATAAATTTTTTCTGCGGCAGTCTGTCCTGCTAACGCTTTAAAGTTCTCAGTTAAATTCCCAACTTTTTCAGCTAATAAATTTGGTGCTTGTTGAAACATCAATAAATCACGACAATATAATAATAGATCTTCTAAAAACCTTCTTGCTTCTTTCCCTGAGCTAAGGATATTCTCCAATATTTCTAAGGCTTGTTCAACATCGCCTGTTACACAACTGGAAATATATTGATCCATCATTTCATAGGTCAAGCTACCGGTTACTTGCATTGCATCAGTCAAGGTAACTTTTTCATCACTGAAGGAAATCGTCTGATCTAGAATACTCAAGGCATCCCGCATTCCACCTTCTGCTGCTCGACCGATCACATATAATGCCTGTTCTTCAAACTCAACATTAATTTGCTTTAAAATATAACCTAAATGATCAACAATATCTTGTGTGTTGATGCGTTTAAAATCAAACCGTTGCGTTCTTGAAATAATCGTCAATGGAATCTTATGCGGTTCAGTCGTCGCTAAGATAAAAATAACATTTTGCGGTGGTTCTTCTAACGTTTTTAATAACGCATTAAAGGCTCCCGTGGACAACATATGTACTTCATCGATGATATAGACTTTATATTCAGCTTGTGTGGGTGCATATTTGGCTTTATCGCGAATATCACGAATTTCTTCAACACCATTATTACTGGCTGCATCGATCTCAATGACATCGTTCAAACGTCCTTCAGTGATTGCAATACACGTCTCACATTCATTACATGGTTCCCCATCTACACTATGTTTACAGTTGATTGCTTTAGCAAAAATTTTCGCCGCACTTGTTTTCCCTGTTCCTCTTGGACCGGTAAACAGATAGGCATGCGAGGTTTTCTTTTGTATGATCGCATTTTTTAATGTCTGCGTAATTGCTTTTTGTCCAACAACGTCATCGAAACGCTGTGAACGCCAGACACGATACAAAGCTTGATAAGCCATAATTTACCCCTCCCTCGAAATTTCACTATCTTCTATTATACGTGATTTTTATGAATAAGGCATTAAAAAAGCGAAGGCATCAAAAAATATTTTAAAAAGAGCCTGAGGCATAACTTTTCAAGTTATGCCTCAGGCTCTTTTTATCCGAATAAACGGTGGGAGCAGAAGCAATCCCTTCGGAAATAAGCTGAAATTCACAAAAATTTGAAGAGCAATTTTCGTGAATTCCTTCTTATTTCTCGGGATTAGACGCTTCTGTCCCAACCTCTAAATTAGGCTAAACGATGGAAACAAACAGCCATTTTTTAGTTTGGTACTGCACTCCAAGCGTTTTTTTATTTATTAAATATGTGTATCTGTTTCATCTTTATTGGCTAATCCATCATTTGCGCGGAACATTTGATTGTAGCGTTCCTCATCTTCTTGATTATCTCTAATCACTTTTGAAAGTGTAAATGAGGTAGAAATCAATCCAACTGATCCCATCAAATAGTAGCCTTTAACCATCAATGGTTCTTTTAGTGTGTATAAGCCAATCAACATCAATGCCACAAAAAAGGCAAATGATCCCCAACTTAGAAAGACAAATGCAGGTGTGTTTCTGTAAGCTTTCTTTTTCATAATTCTCTCCTTTAAAAATAATAATACTGTTTTAGTATAGCATTATTATTTATTAAATGACAATCCTTATTTTAATTTTAAAAAAAGTAGTTGGCTTGTCACACCAATTAACATAACAGATCAAGTATTTAAATACGCAATATCTTTAGGTAAAACTAATCTTCTTTTATCAATGTATTTTCGTAAATCGGTTAAATTTTTAAATGATGGGATATCTTCAACGATCATGTTGATATTTTCATCTACAGTTTCAACCGCATAATTTGATACATAAAGATCGTATTCTTGATTAAAAGATTTCATTGACTGATTATAAAAATGATTTTCCTGTACGGAAAGGTTGACTTTGTTTCGGAAATTTTCTTTTAAAATGGAGCTAAGGAGCTGTGCATGCTCCTTCCCTAAATCACTTAAAACTAAAACAGATAATTGATGCCTCATCTCATCTGTGAGTTTGCTAAGGTCTTGCCAGCGAATGGCCATTTCATGAAGAATGCCATCTAGATACATTGTTTTCCACGGAAACTTCATTTTAGCCTCCAGCACACCTAAGGCTTTGTTTACAACCGCTGTGAAAACTATAAAGTTTTGTTTGATTGCTCGGCTAGAGTATAAGTAGCGATCATAAACCATAAACTTTTTATAAGGAAACATCTTGTGTTTGGCATAGATATACTCAATCAAGCGCACAATACTTACACTACTTTGTTCTGAAATAGAGATTGAGAGAGCTTTTTTGATCGTCAACACCAAGTTTTCGGCTTGATGAATAACATTCACTTTCTCCTGTTCATTATCCCAACCAAAGTCCCACCAAAAAATAGAATAACAAAAATCTTCATACCAATTATCAGGAAGGACTACATTTAAGGGTTCTGCGATCTCTTCTACATCTGCTTGGTATTTTCTAACATCGATGGTTGTTTTAACGAAGCTATTGATTGGATCTTTTCGATTCTGAATCAAAAAACCTTGACGTTCCCTAATAATTGTTACAGCGATTGAATACGCCAAATGAACAATCTGACTATCGTTTAGTTCTAATTCAAATTTTCTATTGATCTTGTCTGATAATCGAAAAATTTTGTCTCGATCTAAATGAAACGGCCACTCACGAATACCATAGACTTCAATGAAATAACAAGTAAAAAAATAGCGAATCTGCCGTTCGTCTTTTCCATGAACAAAATAAGGTGAACGACTCATTTGGATATTACGATCCTTTAGAGCTGAACTGATTAGGTTTGATAAACGATACAAACTAGAATTACTCAAAAATAATTTTTGTTCCCAAAATTGCGCAGGTCGCCTTGGTTCAAAAAAAATCGACTCTAATAAAGAAAAGGCATTTGACTCTTGAATGATTTCTATATAAATTTCATGAATTGAACGATGCGGCGAGGCAATCAGTCGAATACCATGTTTTCTAGAGGTCTCTATCGTCAAATAATCGGACCAACGATCTTCTATGTACTGACAATCCAACATGATCGTTTTTTTCGAGCAGTCAATGCTCTCAGCTAAATAATCCGAGGTAATCCAGCTATTAGGTCCATTCAATAAATTCAACAACAACACTCTTCGATGCATAGACGGCGACAACAATCTCTCCATTTTCTCTCCTCATTTCTCATTTATACAGGTTTATCTTCAAAATTTTCCACTAGTTAAGATTTTTTTGAAGAAATCCCTATTTAACAACAATTATAGCATCTTCTTACCCTTTTTTGAATTAATCTAAAGCGCACCTCAATTGGTTTATTTAAAAACAGCTCTTATTATAAAAATATAAAAACGCGGATTTAAAATTTATCGATAAATGGAAAATCTCACCACATTTTTTGGAGGGATTCTACATGAAAAAAAACACAATTAAACACACGATCATCATTGGTTTCATCAGTATTTTAAGTATTACACTGTTGATTGGCGGATTTATTTTTACTGATGCGGCTAGCCGATTGAATCACTTGAATAGTGAACCACGAAAAGCCAAAGTCACATTAATAAAAAATGTTCCCACAGGCAAAGAACTGAGTCAGCTTACGACTAACTCTAAGAAAAAACAAAATAAAGAAAAAGTAGTTGCCGTCAATACTTCTAAAGATACCACTGCGCCAACTATTACAGCCCCTGAAGAAACTGTTGAGCAAAATGAACAAGTCGATATTTTTGAAGGTGTCACTGCTAGTGATAGCAAGGACGGAGACGTTACGGAAAAAGTTGCTTCTACTGAAACTTTGGATACTTCAGTCATTGGAACACAGACTATCCATTTCTCTGCTACTGATGCCAGCGGTAATACCGGGGTTGCCGAAAGAACATTTCGGATTGTGCCAAAAAGTGAACCAGAAGCTGATCTACAATCAGTACAACCTGCTGTAGCACAAGCTGAACCACCTGTTGAACCAGCTCAAGCTGAACCGCTGAGTGCTCCTGAACCTCCAGCAGATCCTACCTTTGGAGCTATGACCATTACAATGAACGGGCAAACAATCCCTTATCAAAATGGCGGACAAGGTAGCGGACAAAGCGTGATTGATTCAAATCCCGGAGGTGTTGCTTCTACTTGGGGAGGAGCTGCAGTTCAATCAGGAGATGACGGACAAAATACTCATTTTATCGGTCATAATCCTGGTGCCTTTTCAACTGTCTTCTCACTAGGTGCAGGCAGTCAAATCGTCGTTACCGATGCAAATGGAACTCCTACTACTTACACTGTGCGGACACTGCTTCAACTAGACGACTACGGAACAGAGGTTGGTAGTGGTACCAATTACTGGGATTTGACGGTTGACACTGGCGGAGGTGAACGAATCACACTACAAAGCTGTGTTAATGATGATATCAATCTATTTGTGATTGCTTATAAGTAGTCAAATAAACAATAAAAGCATCAGCGAGAAGTTATCTCGTTGATGCTCTTTCTATCAGTTCTGTCGCAATCGTGATTTTTCTTGCTACAGGTGTCTGTGTGTGAATCAATGAGAAAATCGTTTCAATGGCCAATTCGCCCATCCATTCCGTATGGATCTTAATCGTTGTTAGCGGTGGACTAACGTATTTTGCCACACTGATATCATTGAACCCAATTACTGAAATGTCCTCTGGTACTTTATAACCCACTTCTTGGATTGCTTTTAAAGCTCCAACAGCGAGAGCATCGCTAGACGCAAAAAACGCACTTGGAAAATCACTTGGGTGCTGCTGCAAAAATTGCTTCGTCACGTCGTACCCACTAGCAACAGTAAACGGTCCAGTTAAAACATAGGCATCATTCAGCATATTTTTAGGACCCAAAATTTCTTTAAAGATCGTCAGTCGTTTGTCCTCAAGCAATTCATTACTTTCCCTAGTATATTCTTGACCTGCAATAATGCCGATTTTTTGATGCCCATGCTCAATAAGATAATTTAAAACAGCAGACATACTTTGGTAAAAATCAATGACTAAAGAATTATAACCTAAATAAAGCGCGTCAAAGTCAACAAACAAAAGATTGGCATTCATTTCAAACATAAAATCAGCTTGTTCTTTAGTGAATTTTCCTAGTGCAATAAGTCCGTCTGAAACTTCTGTGCTCAGTTCTTCTAACGAGCGCTTGACTAATTCAAGCCCAAGTTCTTCGGCTTTCTTTTCAATTCCTAAACGAATAGAAAGATAGTAGATATCTTCTAGTTCTTCCGCTTCGTCATACCATTGAACCAATATAATTTTAGCTTTAGTCGTTTTACTATTCTTTTTGTGTTTCGTATAATTTAATTCTTCAGCAGCTTCAAATACTTTTTGCTTGGTCTCGATTCCAGCAGAAAGATCTGGATCATAGTTTAGGACTCTAGAAACTGTTGCTGGGGAGACACCTGCTAATTTTGCAATATCTTTGATTGTCGCCATCTGTTCACCTGCCTTCTTTTACAAACTTACAACCTATCGATAAAGCGTTTAAACGCTGCTTGACCTTCTGGTGTTCGCTTGTAAACACCAGCATCCGCTAAGACCTGGGCAAAAATTTGGCCGACTTCTTTTTGGATGATTTCTTCTACATTTTCTTCGTTAAATGAATAAGTATTTTTCATTTGATCGGCCCATGGCTTGTGATAATCCGCTAATTGATTTTCTTTCGCTAAAACATAATTTGCGACTTCTTTTAATTCTTCATTCAAACGAGGCGGTAACACAGCTAATCCCATTACTTCGATCAAACCAATATTTTCTTTTTTAATATGTTGAACCTCTTGGTGGGGATGGAAAATGCCATTTGGAAACGCTGATGAAACATTATTATCCCGTAAAACTAGGTCTAGCTCAAATAACGATCCCTTCCGACGCGCAATCGGAGTAATGGTGTGATGAGGTGTCCCATCAGCTGAAAATGCTCGAACGGAGACCAACTCATCAGAATAGTTCTGCCACTTAGCCAATATCAAGGCAGCTGCTTCAATTAAATCTTCTGAGTTAGGGCTTTGTAGCCGAATCACAGACATCGGCCATTTGACGATTCCAGCGTTCATCAAGGGATACTCATTTAATTCAAAATACTGTTCGATCTCTGCCTTCTCCATCGGAAAAACATGTCGTCCTGCTTGATAATGATCATGACTTAAGATCGAACCGCCAACAATCGGCAAGTCCGCATTAGAACCCACGAAATAGTGCGGCAATACTTCTGTGATTCGGACTAAACGACGAAATGTTTCTTTTGAAATCACCATTGGGCGATGTTCTTCTGATAAAATGATTGAATGCTCATGATAATAGGCATAAGGGGAGTATTGAAACCCCCAGCTTTCCCCATCTAAATTCATCCGAATGATTCGATGATTCGTTCTAGCTGGATAATTTGTCCGTCCCTTGTAACCTTCATTTTCCATACATAAAACACATTTTGGATAATCTACTTGAGTCACTTGACGTTGGGCTGCGATTTCTTTTGGATCTTTTTCTGGTCTTGATAAATTGATCGTGATCTCTAACTGACCATACTCAGTTTCTGCCGGAAAAACAATATTTTTTGCAATTGCACGTGTCTTGATGTAATCATTTTCTTGACTTAATTTATAGAAGTAATCGGTCGCGTCTGCTGGATCTTTTTCATAATATTGAGCAAAAAGAGCATTGACGACTGAAGGTGGTGGCGTAAGAAAATCCATCAATTGTGCTTCAAAAATTTCTAAATCAGCTGACGTTTCTTTCACTATGTCATTTTTTTTAGCTTGAGCAACTAATTCATCCATTAACTCCAAGGAAGACTTTTTCACTACTGTGGGAGAAATAGCATCTAATGACTCTTCACCAATTGCTGCAAGTACACGATTTTGCAAATAAAGACGATCCAACTCCATCCAGCCACCTGCTTGAATGGCCAACGTTACAAAATCGGTAATAGTTTGACTAATTGACACAACGTTTCCTCCTAATTTTAAAAGCGGAACAAATCGGTTAATCCTGTAGAAAATTAGGTAATTGGCTTTGAAACGTTCTTTGTTTCACTGACAATTTGTCTATTTTCCTAAGGTTTGATTTGTGCAGCTAGATAATTTAAAAGTGTAGCGGGCTCGTTCAGCCTTGAATGGAAAATAGGAAAAATTGATTGAGATGCTTTTTGTCTCATTCAATTTTTATCTTTTTCCCGAAGACCTTCACTCCTTAGAGCTTTAGCTCTTAGGAATTGTTGAGATCGAAGCAGAGCGTAGTGCTGGCCCGTGGAACTAGATAACATTAAAAGCTGAACAGGCTCGTTCAGCCTTGACCGGAAAATAGAGAAAACTGACTGGGACGCTCTTTTGTCTCACTCCATTTTTATCTTTTTTCCGAAAGGCTAGCCTGTGAAGCTGGACAATATACCCTAACAACATTCCCCTTCATCAGAATTATTCATACCCTTTCGGATGACTAACATGCCAATCCCAAGCGGTTTTGATAATCTGGCTGATATCTGTGACTTGAGGCTGCCAAGCTAAGATATTTTTTGCTTTTTCACTTGAAGCAACAAGTCTGCTCGGATCACCTACACGACGCGGTAGCACTTTAGCTGGTATTTCTTTGCCAGTTACTGCTCGAGCTGCTTCCAGTATTTCCTTGACTGAATATCCGGTGTTACTTCCTAAATTAAAGACATTGCTTTCATTACCTTTTTGTAAATAGTCTAAAGCTGCAATATGGGCTGCAATCAGATCGGCTATATAAACATAGTCACGAATACAGGTGCCATCAGGTGTATCATAATCATCACCATAAATCCCTAAATATTCTCTTTGGCCTAAAGCCGTTTGTAAAATGATCGGAATCAAATGCGTCTCTGGATCATGGTCTTCACCGATTGTAGCATCAGATTTAGCACCAGCTACATTAAAATAGCGCAACGCAACATAGCGTATACCATATGCTTGGTCACACCATTTCATCATTTTTTCCATCATTAACTTACTTTCACCATATGGATTTTCTGGATTAGTTGCCATCGTTTCTACGATCGGCATCTCTTTTGGTTCCCCATAGGTTGCAGCAGTTGAAGAGAATACAATGTTTTTTACGCCAAACTCTTTCATTACTTCCAGTGCGATTTGAGTTCCGTAAACGTTGTTATTAAAGTATACTAATGGTTTTTCTACCGATTCGCCGACAAGTGAACTTGCAGCAAAATGGATCACACCATCAATTGTTTCTTTTTGAAAGACTTTTTGCATAAAAGGTTTATCTCTAATATCCCCTTGGTAAAAGGTTGCCTTTTTATGAATTGCCTCTTTATGTCCTGTCAAAAGATTATCAACAACAACCACTTCATATCCTTTACTAATCAGCTGATCCACCGCGTGAGAGCCAATATACCCAGCTCCACCTAAAACTAAAATTGACATATTACTACCTCCATATTTAAATCTATCAGAATTCAAAATCCTTTTTACGCACTCTCTATTTTACAGCTTTCTAGCCCCATCATCAACATTAGCCATATAAAAATCTGCTGGGTAACCAATCTTCTCTTGATAGACTTGCCCTACTTGTTCGATAAAATCTGCTAATTCGCTTTCCTTCACCAACGCAATCGCACATCCGCCAAAACCCGCGCCCGTCATTCTGGCTCCTAGCACACTAGAAAGCTTTTGTGCGGTATTCACCAATGTATCCAATTCAATTCCTGTCACTTCATAATCATCTTTTAAAGACGCATGAGAAGCATTCAGTAATTCTCCAAAGCTTTTCAAATCATTTTTTACGAGTGCTTCTTTTGCCTTGATCGTGCGCTGGTTTTCAGTTACTGCATGCTTTGCACGGCGGATCAATTTTTCATCTGCAATAATCGCTTGATGTTGCTCAAAACTCTCTTGTGTAAGCTCACCCAATGACTTGATTGGTAAAACGGTTTGCAAGCGGCTTAAAGCTAATTCACATTCCGCCCGACGTTCATTATACTTTGAGTCCGCTAATTCTCGACGTTTGTTTGTATTCATGATCGCAATCACATATTCACCAAAGTTTGCCGGTACCAATTCATAATCTAATGTATTGGTATCTAATAAAATAGCTTGATTCTTTTGTCCCATACCAATCGCAAATTGATCCATAATACCTGAATTTACACCAATAAAATGATTTTCTACACGTTTTCCAGTGATGACTACGTCCAGCATTTTGATATCTAAATCAAAAAGATCCTTTAACACAACCCCGGTCAACAGCTCGATCGAAGCGGATGAAGAAAGACCAGCGCCGTTTGGAATTGTACCGTAAAAAAGAAGATCCAATCCATGATCAATAGCATAACCATTTTCTATTAAATAATGAATCATCCCCTTAGGATAATTTGTCCAATCATGTTCTTCCTTGTAAGTTAAGTCAGCTAAAGAAAGTTCGATAATCCCCAAATCCGAAAAATTTTCTGAATAAAAACGGATAACTTGATCTTCTCGTTTACGAGCAACACCATAAGTCCCGATTGTAATAGCCGCCGGAAAAACATGCCCGCCATTATAATCAGTGTGTTCACCAATCAAATTAATTCTCCCAGGTGCAAAATATACCTCTTCAGAAGTTACCCCAAATACAGAATAAAACAATTCTTTCAATTCATTTTCCACAATTGTCACCTCTTCATTCTTTTTAGTAAATTAATTATAAAACATTTACTAAATTTTTACAAATTATTTCGTAAAACGATTACAAAACCACCTCTTAAAAAGAAAAAATAGGCTTATGACACAAAACATTATAAACATATCTTCCTGTTTTTCAATCAACACTGGCCAAAACTACAGCGCTTTCATTACTATCTATTGGATTTTTTTCTGACTTTAGTTCATAATAGAGATGTGTAACTAACTGAGAGGAGAGACTTATATGAAAAAATTTATTTCAGGTATGCTTGTAGGCACAGCCGTAACTTGTGCCGCTGTAGTTGGCTTTGCCGCTACTATCAAAAAAACCGTTCTTGATCCGATTGAAGAAAAAGAAGACATGATCGAGGAAAACCGTAAAAAAGCAATGCGTAAACGCATCTCTCGATAATAGGAAAAGTGGAACACGTTTGTTCAGATCCTGAGCGATATAAGAGAAATAATTTTAACAGGGTACTTTGCCCTGTGAATTATTTGTCGTTATCGCCGATGGATCTAACGTGTGCAACTAGATCAAGAAAAGCGGAATAAACCGCTTAACTCTGACAGAAAAATAGAAAATCCTGTTTGTGATGTTCTTTATCACGAACAGGATTTATCTTTTTTCCGAAGAGTTGGTTTACGCAGCTGGATCATAGGAAAAGCGGAGCAAAGCGCTTTGCCCTCTTGAAAATTAGGAATCTGTATGGGGAACGCCTTTTGTTCCATGTACAGGTTATCTATTTTCCTAGAGGGCTGCTTTGTGTAGCTAGACACTAGAAATACACATCAACAAAATCAATTAAACAAGCCAAAAATCGCTTGAACTTTCACAGCAATTTTTGGCTTGTATTTTACTTAGATAGCCTTTATTTTCCAAACAAAATTCCGACAAAGCTCAAACCATCATACAAAAAATGACAGATCCAGCTGATCCAAACACTGGAAGATTTCTTCCATACATAATTTAGAGCCAAACGGACAGGCATAAGCGTAATCAAAAGCTGAGCTATATGAAAACCATATGCTGGTATATGCCATAGTGCAAACAGCACCCCACAAATTAAGCTCGCCCATTTAAATGAAACACCTTTAGCTTCAAGCGCTAAGATTAAATTGGTACTCAATAGTTCTTCACCTAGCAACATGATCGGAATTTGTGTGAAAATCATCTGCTTTGTCAACACGTCACTGATAGAATTTGTTGTTGCTTGCCCAATAAACGTTTTAAAAACTATGCCGGAAATTATACCGACCACGAGCACCAACGGAATGCCATACAGTAAGACTGTAAATTTAAACTGTTTAAACTGCTCTAAAAAAGGACTTTTTAAAAGAAAAAAACCTGCTAGAAAACTAAACGAAGCATTCCAAATAGTTCCTAAAAATTGGACACTATTTTCTGGAAATAATACGGGAATAAATTGATAGCTGATCCCAATCAAAAGGGTAACAAGGAATAACAACTCCGGACGGACAGCCGCCTTAGTAGATGGTTCATTTGATTTTCTCATACATCCAACACTCCTTTTTCATATAATAATAGCAATGAATATCCCCTAGTTTATATGAAAATCCCTAAATTTAAAAGAAAGTCGCTTGCAGAAAAAAATCCCCCTACGCTCAAGTATATACTCATTTCAAAACTATCTTCTTCCCTCTATGCTTCAAAAATAGTGCTCGCAATCACATCTGCTTCACGTAGATTCCAAGGATCAGTTCCAGGTCTTGATGTTGCTGCAGTCAGCCAATGAATTCCTTCTGTTGGAACCCCATAACAAAACAATCCTACAATCGTTTTTCCAGCTTTAGACTGTACTTGATTTGTTTTATAATCGACTAAAAGTGCCCCTGTTTGATACAATTCTCCATTGGCTAATTCCAGCTCATGCAGTCCTGCCATTTCTTCTCTTAACAGCTGCTGGACCAGAGGATTTAAACTGATTTGATTCGCCGTTTTTGGTAGTCTTGCTTCTAGTAAAAAATGGGCCTGATATTTTTGAACGGGATTTTTTGCTGAATATGCAACGAATTCACCTTTTCCTGTCTCAATCTTCATTCCTGGTTCAAGCATTGTGACAACACCAGCATCAATCAACGCTTTTAATTCAGCCGTCCGTTCTAGCGGCGGACCAATCGATAGAAACGCATTCAACGGAGTAAACCAATCCCATAGCCATTTTTTATAATCATCATCAGAAAATAGCTTTTGATCCAAAGTAAAACGAACTTCGTCTCGCAAATCCTTGAGACTATCTAATGCTGTACTAAATGGTCCAGATAAATTGCCTTTTGTAGATTCTTTAAAATCCCATTCTAAATATCTGCTAATGAACGATCGAAACGATTCAGCCTCTGTTATTTCTTGATCAGGTTGCTCAATGATCGACCAATCCCAATAGTCAGTTTCAGCAATACTATATTTTTCTAAAATCGAACTGGCTCCCTTTGTTCGAATGAATTCTTCGCAAAAACGCACCTGATTAACTTTAGGGTAACGTTCTTTGAGCAATGCTGAATAGTATGCAAACTCAACTTCTTTTTTTAAAAGCTCAAAAAACTGTTCAGCGGAAAATCGTTCTTTTCTTTTAAACTTATTCAAACTTTTTTCCTTCAGAAAACGAGGCTGATATTCTTTTCCATAGCCTTTTTGATTAACTCCTCTAGCATGATAAGGCATTCCACGTCTGGAACCTACAATGATCTTAGGCTCTTTACCCGAGCAACGATAAATTAATTTCCCCTGCTCCTCTTCAAAATGACCACCACGATCACTGGTCAATAAAGTAAGATAATCAAAGAATACTAAGCCAAGTCCCCTAATAATAACTGGAGTTTGGTCCGTGATGGCTTCAAGATGAGCATCTGCTGCATTTTTAGGTGATGAGTAAAATAAACGATGCTCACTAGCATAGGACGCTAACTCTTTTTCACTTCTCGTCAGTTCAATTTCTTGATGTCCTAAAGCTAAGATAACAGTGTCCGCTGTAGCTTCTACTGCTTTGGTATAAACTAAAAACTTTTCATCTTGCTTTTTCACCGCTCTGACAGTGTCTTTAAAAAACTTTACTGAGGTTTGTTCAGTCATTCTTGTTTGGACATACTCATAAAACCATTTTTGATATAAGCCATAAAAGACGCGTGAACAGTGATCATTAGGTCCCAAGCTTGCACATTCTTCTAGAAGTTTTTGTTTATTTTCAACATTATTTTGTTTGATAAAAACTGCCGCTTCATGTTGGGCCCATTCATATAAGTTTGGCCCTTTAGCTATAGGTCCCTTAGTACTCAACGTTTCATCGGTAAATAAAGTAACATGGGAAGCTACTGAATTCATCAACAGCGATAGCGGCTGATCTTCCCGCCATACCTTGCCACCTGGACCATAAGGATCGAACATGGTAATTTGGACTACCTGCTCTTCTCTTGACCATTCCACGATTCGCTCCAACACTGAAAGACCTCGGGGGCCACCACCAACAATCACAATTTTCATTCGCTTCCTCCTTTCAGCTTTTTTCGTTTATTTCTTTGAGCAACTATTTTCTAGCACTTCTTTTAAAACGACCGCATTATTATGGTGTTCATCTTTTGCACTATAGATCAAAGTAAGTGTCTGATACGCTTGCATGATTTGCAAAAGCTCTTGAAATGCAACCTGTGTTTGACCTGATTGTAGTTCTATGACATATTTTTCTCTAAATTCAGGATATTTAGCCACTTCATGATTAAACCACTTTCTAAGCTCGTTGCTCGGTGCAATCTCTTTTAACCACAAATCTAAATGCTCTTTTTCTTTCGACATTCCTCTAGGCCACAATCGATCGACCAATATTCGATAGCCATCAGCAGCATCAGGTTTTGCATACGCTCTTTTTAGTTGGATCATGTTTGTCACCTCATCTTCATTTTAGCGTAATTGAGCAAAAAAGAAACGATTTACGATTTTTCTCAGGAAACAAAAAGCACAGAGAAGGAAACGTTGTCCGTTACGAACCTTCGTCTCCTGCTCTGTACTTGATTAATTATGCATTTTTCTTTTTCGTTTTACCAGTCCAACCTTCATAGCCGCCTTTTAAAATATAAAGATCTTTATAGCCATTTTTACGTAATTGATTGGCTGTCCGAA
Organism: Enterococcus silesiacus; assembly: GCF_001886225.1. NCBI lineage: Bacteria > Bacillati > Bacillota > Bacilli > Lactobacillales > Enterococcaceae > Enterococcus > Enterococcus silesiacus. Next base: position 77,221 of record NZ_JXLC01000009.1, read on the forward strand.
TACTTAATGATTTTTTTTGATCATAAATATAAACAGGTTGATCTTTACGAATCGAATTCAACGTTGTTTTGATCGTTGTATAAGGCATGCTGCGCGCACCAAGAATATGACCTGCATCGAATGAGTCTTTTTCACGGACATCAATGATTTGAGCTTTTCTCATGCCTTCTTTAAATTCTTCTTCTGTGATTGTTTTGGCAGAGCGTTTTGCCATGATTCTAAGATATAATTCATTGATTCCCATTGCTAGTAAAATTGTTAATAAAATTCCATTGATAATCCATAAAACGTTCATTCTAAAATCCCTTTCTTACTCTTTCTCCATGAATTGTAACGCAAGCGATGCAGCTCCGATAACACCGGCTTCATTGCCTAATTGAGCCAATTTAACTTGCGTGCTGGTACGAACTTCTGGGAAAGTAAATTCTTCAAAATATGTTTGGACACGGCTACGTAAAAATTCACCCGCTGCAGAAACCCCGCCGCCAATGACAACACTAGACGGATTCAACGTATTTCCTACATTACCGATTGCAAGACCTAAGAAATAACACACACGATCAACCACCATCAAAGCAAATGGATCATCGGCTTGTGCATAGTCAAAGACATCTTTGCTTGAAACATCTTGACCATCATCAATTGCTTGTTTTAGCTGAGAATCACCGGCATATTCTTCTGACATATGTCGAGCAACTCGTACCACGCCTGTAGCGCTGGAAACGGTTTCAAGGCAACCGCGTTTACCACAAGTACATTCAAACCCACCAGGATCAACGGTTACGTGGCCAATTTCGCCAGCACAACCATTCACGCCGTGTAATAAATTACCTTCTGCAATAATCCCGCCGCCAACACCAGTCCCAAGTGTGATGAAAACAACATCTGGATTGTTTTCCCCAGCACCTTTCCAACGTTCACCTAAAGCGGCCACATTAGCATCATTATCTAATACAAAAGGAATGCCTGTTGCTTCTTCGATTTGTGCTTTTACATTTTGCTTTTTCGTCCAGTTAAGATTATAAGCACCAACTACTGTGCCCTTCTTAATATCGACGCTACCTGGCGTGCCCATGCCGATCCCGATAAAATCCTCATGCTTCATCTCATAAAGAGAAATTCGGTGATTGATTGATTCAATGATATCTGGCACGATATGACGGCCTTCATCTAGAATATTGGTTTCAATACTCCATTTTTGCTGAACATCTCCATTAGTTGTTAAAATCGCAAACTTAATCGTTGTTCCGCCTAAATCAATTCCAATCAATTTCTTATCCATTTACTCGGTTCCTTTCTCAGTCGCTCTGCTTTCTTCAATTCGATGTTCTCTTTGCAAAACACTCCTCGCATGGAGATATGTGTCTCGATCAATCAAGTGACCTTCATAAATATTTTTCAATTCAATCATCATCAACTCGATATCATAAATTCTAGCACCTACATAAATGTAAATGCCGAATTGTTTAAATAACTGCTGTACATCATATAGCGTTTCCATTAAATGCACTTCCTTATTACACAATAGGCTGAGAAAAAAGCGTTTAACTCCGAGAAATAAGAAAAAAATCATAGAAATTGCTCTTCAAATTTTTACGAATTTCTTCTTATTTCCAAAGGAGTTGCATTTTTCTCACCGTTTATCCAGATTAGAGTGAGTGAAGCATTGCTTCACTCACTTCCTTATTATACAAGTAAACCGAATTTTTTAAAACCCAAGACTAGACAAACACCTAACAAAAATACGAAAATGATTCCAGAAATGATCCGTTCATGAATATTGAACTCATCAGAACGATCTGGTACAGCCAATGCAGAGGCAACTAAAAGCCCACCAATCAATCCACCAATATGTCCCATGATATCTACAGAACTGCTAAACAAGTTAAAAACCAAGTTGATTCCAATAAATGTCGCGTAACGTTGAACCATAAATGAAATCGCCGGATTATTTCTAAAATGACGGCCAAGAATAATAAACGCGCCAAATAATCCAAACAATGACGTACTCGCGCCTGCCGAAATACTATTTGGCGAACCAAAAGTAAAGCTAACAATGTTTCCAGCCACACCACTCAGTAAATAAATCAAAAGATAACGCCCATGACCATAAATACTTTCTACTTGTGAGCCCACATAATACAACGTCACCATATTTACCACAAAATGTAGCCAGCCGATATGTAAAAACATCGGAGTAAAAAAGCGCCAATATTCATGTAAATAAAGAATCTCACCTCGGGACATTGCTCCCCAGTTAACCAAAACTTGACCGTTTTCGGACCCACCTGTCAGTTCCATCCCTAGAAAAACAAGCGTCGTGATTCCCAGTAACAGATAAGTTATTAGCGGTTGTTTTAATATTCTTTTTATTTTCATCTGTGTTTGATAATTCATGTGTTCCTCCTAGCTGATAAATAATCGTTTTACAGGCATATCAAAAGATTCTACCTGCCAATTTTCTTGAATCTGTTCACTGAATACCAAACTACATGTTTCTCCTTGATAGTGTTTTAGAAAACGATCATAAAATCCGCCACCAAACCCAATCCGAAACCCCTCATGTGTAAAGACGATCCCAGGCACAACGATTAAATCGATCGTTTTATCAGAAACGACAGATGCATCTTGCGGTTCTTCCACACCAAATCTAGTTTTTTCAAAAATAGTTTCAGGTGTTACGATGTGAAATGTCAACACTCGATTCTTACCAGTGATCGGCATCAACATTTGTTTTCCTTCTTGCCAACCTCTATTAAGTAAAATATGTGTATCAAATTCAAAAGCAAGTGGTTTAGTGATTGCGACCGTTTCCGCATTTTTCCAACACGGATCGTTAAACAGTGCTTGACTGATTTCCTGTTCCTTTTGCACTTTTAATTCTGGATGTTTTTGAAGCCAATTTAAATTTGACAATCCCAGTTTTCTTAATCGTATTTTTTCCACAATCAACCCTCCTGTTCAGAAAAATTCCCCACAATACATTACTTTAATTTTTTACTCCTTGAACTTTTTAACCTTACTCTGTAGTTTATAGAAAAACCCATTAAATAGCAAACAGATTTCTAGTCTTTGACATCAAGATCTAGTTTTTTTTGCAACCAATGACCAATCGCTTTATAGACCTCATTTTTTTCTTCTTCCAGCAAAATCTCATGACGCAAATCGGTAAATAAAACAAGCAACACGTCTCTAATGCCTGCCTCATCTAGTTCCTTTGCAACTTTTCTAGGCCCTTTACCAAAATCCCCTACTGGATCTTGTTCACCACTGATCACTAAAATCGGTAAGTCTTGATCGATATTCTGCGCCCAACCATTACGATTTGCTCCGTCGACCAAACGGAACAACGTATAAAAGCCATTGTTTGTAAAAGTGAAACCCGTTAAAGGATCCTCTTCATAACATCTGACATTTTCTTGATTTTTACTCAACCAATTAAAACTTCCTGCTTCTGGAAATTGCTTACTAAAAGAACCAAAGGCCATTTGATCCAGCCATTTATTTTGCTTTTCTGGCGCCGTTAAATTCAATCCTTTTGTTAGAGAAAGAGCTAAAGGCAACATCGCCGCACTTTTACCAGTGCCCATAAAAATAGCACCACTAAGGTCAGATTTATATACTTGTAAATAGTTACGTAAAGCAAACGAGCCCATACTGTGCCCTAACATAAAATTTGGTAAACCAGGATAATTATTTTCGATCCATTCTTTGATCTGATGGATATCCTCCAATACAAAAGTCACTGGCTCTCCTTGACCAAAATACCCATGTTTTGGTTGATCGTTTGCTACAGATTCCCCGTGCCCTAAATGATCATGACCGACCACAATAAAGCCTAAATTATTTAAATACTTAGCAAAATCATGATAACGCTCAATATATTCTGCCATCCCATGTATGATTTGAACCGTTCCGATTGCCTCTTTCTCAGGCTCCCAGCAGATAAAATGACTTGTGGTTCGTTGATCGGATGACAAAAAAGTATTATGTTTCATATGCTTCCCTCTTCTCAATTGATAGTATTTATTATAAAGTATTCTTAGTAAATGAAATAGTCAAATGTGCATTTTCTTTTAAGATTATTTCTTTTTGGAACAGGAGGACAGCAAAGATGAAACTGCAACTTATTGGTGCCTCTGGTACTGGAAAAAGTACTCTAGGAAACTATATTGCTGAAAAAAAACACATTAAATGGATCGATACTGATGACTATCTTTGGAAAGACAAGACTTTTTCAGAAAATTATCCAATCGAGCAACGTTTAAAACTGTATCATGATGATCGCGAAAAATTTGACCATTTTGTTGTTTCTGGATCAGTATTTTCGTGGAATCCTACTGGTTTTACGGATCGAGATTTGTTGGTCTTTCTCACGATAGATGACGAGCAACGCTTTCAACGCCTAATCAAAAGAGAAATAACTAGAGCAGGTGCCACTTCTGTATGGTTAGATCCACAAGGCAATCAAACGAATGACTTCTTAGATTGGTGTAAAACGTATTACACTGCTAAAGATCCTTCTGATATTGGAACATTTGCCGAACATAGCTATCAAATAGCCCATTCCAAAAGTCCTGTTTTAAAACTCGATAGCAGTCAGCCATTGGATATTTCATATCAGTTGATCAAACAAAAGCTAGAAAAGAACCCTTTATGACAATTAAAACATGTCATAAAGGGTTCTTTTTATTCCTACGGTTGCAAGGTTATCACTGGATTTATTGATTGATCGACTGCAATTTCTTCTGTTCCATAGCGTTCACCCAAGACATACTTAGCCATATGGATCGTGCGATCACTCATACGTTCCAAATTAGATGCTGTATCAATAAACAACACGCCATCAGCGGCTCGTCCTTTACCACTATTCATGATAGAAATATACTTTTTGCGAAGTAGTTTGACCATTTGATCGATTTGTTCTTCCCGACTCAGCATATGAGCAGCCATTTCTTTGTCATCATTTTCAAAAACGATCAAAGAATCACGAATATTTTTTAAAACTTTTTCAAATAAGTCTACCACATCTTCATCATATAAAATCAGTGTATCACGATCAGAAACTTTACCAGCTTTTTTCTCTTTAGCTTTTTGTTTCTTTTCGAGATGGATCGCTTCATTAAGGTTTTGAATAATATTACGACAGTGATCGCCAATTCGTTCTAAATCCTTGGTTAACTCTAACATCATCGTTTGTTCATGACTTTCAGAAATCGTCAATTCTGTTGCTGAAAGTTGTACCAAATATTCAGTCAAACGATTATCCGTATCATTGATCGCCGTCTCATACTGGCTGGCATTTTCCTTGTCGATATTGTCTTGTTTCTCATAATAGGATTTCGTTGCTTCGAAAGCACCCAAAACATATTCACCCATTTGCAATAATTCGATTTTTGCCTGATTCAAAGCTAATGTAGCTGAGCTTTGAATGATTGATTCATTTAAATTTGATGGTTTAAAATCAATGCTTTTATCTTTGCCAGGGATAATTTTCCGGACAAGCCATTCGATTTTGCCGATAAACCAAAACTGGATCAATAAATTAGAAATATTGAATAAACCATGAGCAACAGCAATCTGCATTGCAGGTTTTAAATCCAACAAACTGGACAGACGTACGACGACCGCTGTAAAGGGCGTCAGCAACGTTGTAAAAATAATAGCTCCAACTAGATTAAAGATTACGTGAGAAGCCGCAGTCCGCTTGGCAGCAACACTGACGCCTAACGCTGCAATCACAGCAGTGATTGTTGTACCAATATTGTCTCCAAACAAAATTGGCAGGACTGATTCAATTGCTAAACTGCCTTGACTATACAACTGCTGCAAAATTCCGATCGTTGCACTAGAACTTTGCAAGACCATCGTAAGCAAGCTGCCAATCCCTACGCCGAGAATAGGATGATGAGAAACATCCACCATTAGATCCGCAAACTGAGGCAACGTGCTCAACGGTGCCATCCCTTCACCCATTAACTTTAGTCCATAAAATAAGCAACCAAAGCCAAACAAAATTTGACCTACATTATTGACACGTTCTCTTTTTGAAAAGAATAGCAAAATCGAACCTACACCAATAATCGGCAACGAATACGAACTTAAATTAAACCCGATGATAAAAGCTGTTACTGTCGTTCCAACATTCGCTCCCATAATCACCCCAATTGCCTGGCGTAAAGACATAAATCCAACACTGACCAGTCCCACTGTCAAAACAGTCGTTCCCGAGCTACTTTGAATAATGGCCGTAACAATCAATCCTGCTAATACAGATCTCAGTGGTGTAGATGTAAAGGTATTCAAAATCTCCCGTAACGAATCCCCTGCAGACTTCTGCAGACCATCCCCCATATACTTCATACCAAATAGAAAAATCCCTAAACCGCCGAGAAAAGGAAATAATATTTCTTGATAGGACACACCTGTTCCTCCTTTATTTTAAAAGCGTAGTGGGCTCATTTAGCTCCGACAGAAAAATAGGAAAACATGACCGTGATGCTCTTTGTCACATTCAGGTTTTATCTTTTTTCCGAGGACCTAGCCCATGAAGCTAGATATGGTAAAAGCTGAATGAGCCGTTTAGCATCGACGAAAAATAGGAAAACATGACTGTGATGCTCTTTGTCACATTCAGGTTTTATCTTTTTTCCGAGGACCTAGCCCATGAAGCTAGATATGGTAAAAGCTGAATGAGCCGTTTAGCATCGACGAAAAATAGGAAAACATGACTGTGATGCTCTTTGTCACATTCAGGTTTTATCTTTTTTCCGAGATGATGGCTCATGAAGCTAGATAGATTTAAAAGCGTAGCGGGCTCGTTTAGCCTTGACTGAAAAATAGGAAAAATCGATTGTGATGCTTTTTATCACATTCTATTTTTATCTTTTTTCCGAAAGGCTAGCCTGCGAAGCTAGATATGCTAACAACGTTCCGTTCCGCTTCACCTTGTACTTTTCAACATCAGTTCATTTCTTTCACTGTGTTTCAAAGCAAAAGCTGAATGAGCCGTTTAGCCTTGGCTGAAAAAATCGACTGTGATGTGCTTTACCACATCAACCCCATTTAAGAGTACAGAAAAACCCCCCTCTTGTAAATAAAATATGTATTTTTTTTATAAGAAAATTAGTTAAGTCTTAATCAACTCATCATAAAATACCAAAAAAAGACGTTGAAAGTGACTACTTTCAACGCCTAAACTTACGATAAGAATCAAACCATTAACATATAAACACCGGAAGCAACCGCAGCTCCAATCACTGGTCCAACGATTGGAACCCATGAATAGCTCCAATCAGAGTCCCCTTTTGTTGAAATCGGTAATAATTGATGTGCTACACGAGGACCAAAATCACGGGCTGGATTGATTGCATAGCCCGTAGGTCCACCTAAGGACAAACCAATCGATAAAATCAACGCTCCAACAACTAATGGATTCAATCCATCTGTAAAACTGTGTTGTGAAAATGAAAGTAAGCCTAGAACTAAAACAAAGGTACCAATCACTTCTGTCACCATATTTGCTGGATAATTACGAATTGCAGGTCCTGTCGCAAATGTGCCTAAGATCGCACCTTGATCTTCAGTCGCTTGCCAATGAGGTAGATAGGCCAACCATACTAAAACCGCCCCAACGATTGCTCCAAGCACTTGTGCTACAATAAACGGTACAACTAAACTCCATTCAAAACTTCCTGTCATGGCCATCGCAATCGTCACTGCCGGGTTCAAGTGTGCAGGTCCCATATATCCTGCAACATAAACTGCAATCGTTACAGCCATCGCCCAACCAAAAGCAATTACGATCCAACCAGAAGCTTCCGCTTTACTTTTCTTTAAATTAACTGCCGCACATACGCCATCTCCTAAAAGAATCAAAATCATTGTCCCTAAAAACTCACTGAAAATCTGTGTCATATTTGAAGTATCCATTTTACTTCGTCCCTTCTTTCAATGTACTCAAGTCAGATTCTGCAATTAATTGATTTAGCTCGTTTGTATAGCGTTCTTTTTGTTCGTTGGACCAATCATAATAATGACTCATTTCAGAAATTACACCTTGCTTCACTTCATCTAGCGTGTCTCTCATAAAGAGCAAGTGATTTGTTCTACGCACAAGATAATCTGCTGGTGTCAGTACCATTTCATTTTCTAAAGCGTAATGCAATGCTAAAGTTTCAGCTAAACTTAAACCAGCTATTGGTTCAGTTGTCGTGATTTTCTCAAAAAGTTCCGTCACATTTGCCCCGTATAAGTGAGCAAGATACTCAGCCTCTTCTTGACTCAAGCCTTTTTCAACACCCAATTTTGCAAGATTATTTAATTCAGCTTCTACATTTGCTGCATCAAGATTTCCACCTGAAACAGGATATGTTTTAGAATCAATCAACTCAAACCCACAATTAAATTCTTCTTTCAAAATACGTTGAATTTCTTTCAATGCACCTTCGGCCATCTTACGATAATCTGTAATTTTCCCACCTGATAGTGTCAACAAACCATCTTCTGAGCGTTCTAACAAACTACCACGAGAAACTGCTGAAGGATTTTCTTTGCTTTCAGCCAATGAATCTTCTAAGTGATTCAAGACATTTTCGACATCAAAACGGGTCGCTTTTTGATTCCGGTATTTATCAACGATGTCGATCACTTGATCAAAACTTTCATCAGAGACTTTACCATTGTTTCCACCATTATAATCTGATCCGCCATTTTCTGAAATCAATGGTCTAAGTCCAGCCCAGCTTGCTTCGATATCGTCAATCGTCACATTAGCTTTAGGGTAATGACTATTGACGATTTCTAGCAAGTAATCGACATCTTCTTGGGTAACAGTAGGATGTTCATAATCCCCCGTATAATCCGTGTCTGTTGTGCCAAAATAAGTTTTCTTTTCTCTAGGAACAACGAAAACCATTCGTCCATCATGTTTACCTGTATCAAAATAAGTTGGTTGAGGTACATACAATTTGCTGCTGTCTACGACAAGATGAACACCTTTTGTCGGACGCATTTGTGGCACTAGCTTTTCTTTCATATCCAACCCACGAACTTTATCAGACCAAGGCCCCGTTGTATTGATGACAACTTTAGCTTTGATTTCAAATTGTTCACCTGTCAGTAAATCTTCTGCTTTTACACCAATGATTTTGCCTTGATCGTTTTGAATGAAGCCTACAGCTTTAACTTTACTAACCATCAAGCCACCGTCGAAAGCCGCTCGTTTGATATTTTCGATTACAAGCCGAGCATCATTATTTCTAAAGTCTAGATAAACACCGCCACCTTGTAAGCCTTCACTTTTTAATTGTGGTTCTCTTTCTAACACTTCTTCTTTTGTCAGCGTATAATTCTCATATTTTGTGCCGATCACATTTGCTAAGCGGTCGTAAAGATCCATTGCCACTTTGACCGAAAACATGTTAAATGTCGCTTTCGGCTCATCATAAATGGGTAAAAGCATTGGATCAGGTTTGGGAATGTGAGGCGCAATGGCTTGAACCACTGCACGCTCTTGGACAGTATCCGCAACAACTTCCACATCAAAATTTTTCAAATAACGAATTCCACCATGGACCAATTTAGTCGAACGAGAAGAAGTCCCTTCTGCAAAGTCCTGCATTTCGATCAACCCTGTTTTTATACCAGCAGCACTTGCTTGTAAGGCAACCCCAGCACCTGTAATACCGCCACCAATGATTAATAAATCTAATTCTTCAGACTTCATCTTTTCAATAGATGTTTGTCTTGTTTTGATTGAAAATGACATACTACTCACTTCTTCCCTTTATTTTGATTTATGTTTGAACATTTGTGTGGCAGCGACCGCTTGTTGCCAGCCCTCATATAAATCATCACGTTCTTCATCGGACATTTTTGCTTCAAACACTTGCCCATCTTCGTAAAATTCTTTCAGTTCATCTAAATCTTTCCAAAAACCAACTGCTAAACCTGCTAAAAAGGCTGCACCTAAGGCTGTTGTTTCCAAGTTTTGCGCTTTTTGAACAGATGTATTTAAAATATCTGCTTGGAATTGCATCAACAAATCATTATTAGCGGCGCCTCCATCTACTTTTAAGATGGGAATAGCGATCCCCGTATCTTTTTGCATCGTATCAATGATGTCCCGCACTTGGTAAGCAACTGATTGCAATGTTGCTTTTACAAAATCTTCTCTCGTTGTTCCTCTCGTTAAACCAAACACAGCACCTCTTGCATCTGAGTCCCAATAAGGTGCGCCCAGACCTGTAAAAGCAGGTACGACATAGACTTCGTTTTTGTTGTGTGATTCATTTGCTACAGCTTCTGATTCTGCAGCTGTTTGAATCATCTTCAAACCATCACGTAGCCATTGAACTGCTGAACCAGCAACGAAAATACTTCCTTCCAAAGCATAATAGACTTTACCATTGATCCCATAACCAATCGTTGTTAATAGATTATTATCAGAAAGCTGTGGCTTTTCACCTGTATTCATCACGATAAATGAACCAGTCCCATACGTGTTTTTAACCATTCCTGGTTCAAAAGCCATTTGCCCAAACAGCGCTGCTTGTTGGTCACCTGCCATACCTGAGATGGGAATTTCGCTTCCATAGAAATGATAGTTTTTCGTCAGTCCATAAACTTCAGAATTTGATGTGGCCTTTGGCAGCATTACACGAGGAATGTTTAAAATATCTAAAATATCTTGATCCCAATCTAGATCATGAATATTGAATAACATTGTGCGACTGGCATTGGAATAATCTGTTACATGGGTTTCTCCACCTGTTAATTTCCACACTAACCAAGAATCAATCGTCCCAAATAATAGCTCTCCTTTTTCAGCTCGTTCTTGCGCCCCTTCAACATGATCTAAGATCCAGCGAATTTTTGTTGCTGAAAAATAAGCATCTACAATCAAACCTGTTTTTTCATGGATCATGTCACCATGACCCTCTTCTTTTAGTTGATCAGCAATTGGTGAAGACTGACGAGACTGCCATACAATTGCATTATAAATCGGTAGCCCTGTTTGCTTATCCCATACAACAGTTGTCTCGCGCTGGTTAGTAATACCGATTCCTACGATATCAGAAGGTTTAACGCCTGACTCAATCAAAGCACCTGCAATAACGGATTGAACAGAATTCCAAATTTCATTAGCATTATGCTCTACCCAACCTGCTTTAGGAAAAATTTGAGTAAATTCTTTTTGAGAACTACCAATATTATTCCCTTTTTTATCAAAAATAATTGCTCTTGAGCTCGTTGTTCCTTGGTCGATCGCCATAATGTATTTTTGTTCTGTCATTAGATTTTTCTCCCTCTCTTGAAAACGCTTTATATTTTATATACTTATAATAATCGGAAATCGTTTCATAAAAACGTCATCTTTTTTTTTATTTCAAAAATAAATGAAAGTTTTTATCAAATCCCTAGTCATATCAATAAAAAAGCCAAAAATAAAAGAGCAACTCTTTTTATTTTTGGCCTTTCTATTCAATTCATCTTTTATTATGCAACGCTCGAATTTTCATTCTGATTTGATTGATATCATAAGTTGAGCCCAGTTCTGATAACACATAAACCTCTTTTACAGAACGATAAACATTCGGCTTCATAACATTTGTGATCATCAAATCATACTTTTTTTTAGAATCAAACGGTTCGATCTTTAAGCCATTTAAATTTTTCAAACTCAAAACTAACACCTGAGTCATCACCTCTTTGTATAAGTGATCCATCTTTAAATCAATGCCAATACGTGTCTCACCAACGATTTCAAAATCAATAATTGCCAGTACACTAAGATATTTCACCAATGACCATTCATGCAAGCTATTGCCTTGTTCATAGTACTCATCAAAGCATTCTAAACTTTTATCCAACAGAACACGAGAAAAATCAGCCAACTGATGACCGGAAAGGTTCTGTTCCTTTTGCCAAATATTCTCACGATCAAACAATTCTAACTCACCTTTGAAAAAATACAGCCGACTATGAATTTGGGAAAAATAATAGAAGATCTTTTTCTCCAGCTCCGGGAAAAATTTTTGCGGACGATAATATAAAATCACATGCTCCAGAACGAACGTATCGGCTAAGGATGTCGGTGTGCGCCTGCCTCGAATCAAACTATAATCAGCAAAATCTGACTCAGCTAAAACGGACATACTTGTTAAAAAAATAAAGTGCAGCAAACTCTCTTCTTCATCGATTTCAATCGGATAACGGCTAAAAAAACGCAAAACAAAAGAGCGTAATGTTTTAAAAAAAGGATCTTGTTCGTATACCTGACTTTTACTGTATAATTCTTTAAATTGTTTCGGTTGCACTACGATTCTTTTTTTACTAATCGTCAGCCATAAACTAATCTTCAATTTTCCATGTTCCTCAAAAGAAAGAGACAATGCTTTTTCTAGCGCTTCAATGATTCGAGAATTTTGAACGGTCAGTGTTTTTCCCCGATGTACTTCATAAGGCGTCAAAAACCAATAAATTTGAAAATAAAAATAACGAATTTGTAATTCTTCACCTTTTAGTTGCCCATTGCGAATTTTAAGATCAAACTCTTTCAATAGCAAATTCAACTCTTTGATTTTTCGAAATAACGACGACTCACTGATCATAAATTTGGTTGTCAGCTGAGCAATCGTAAATTCCCGATAATGAAATAAATAATCAATCAACTGAAACTTGATCGATGCTCTTACATAATCATCTACAACTTTACTAACCGAAAATTGATCGGACATATGGATTGCTACCCATTGTCCATCATAAAACAGCGAACAGTCTTGCTCATACGGTTTCAAGTAATAACCTAACTCCTTTAAATCACTTTCAAAAGAAGCTTTTGATACCCCTAAATAGTCCAATAACTCAACATCCTTGATCCGACCGCCAGCTAAAATCACCTTTTTCAAAATGCCAACTTCTCTAGCTTCCTTTCTATCTAATAACGCTTCAATTTTCATCTGTTTCACTCCACAAACCTTCAAAACCTAACTGGTTCGTGATATCGATCACGTTGGAATAATATGGATGATATAAAAAATCTTTCTGATAAAACGTTTCTAGCGTTTGCCCCATTTGAATCCCAAGTGCTAATGTGTTGATTTTTTCCAGGATATCCGCTTTTGAGACTAATTGTGCCCCTAAAAGTTTATGGCTCTCTTTTTCAAAAATAATTTTACCAAAAATTGTTTCGCTTCCAGAAAATAAGGAACTTTTTTGCTGAACATGAGCAATGGAAATTGATTGTTCATAAAATGCTCCCTCGGCTTCCGTCAGTCCTGTGCTTGCCACATAATGATCAACAAGTTTCGTACCAATCGTACGTATTGAACCCACAAATGGGGTGGTGAGTTCAATAAGATTTTGAGCCACAACCAATCCTGTTCTGACCGCGTTATTCACCAAAGGGATATAAAACGATTCCTCAGATAAACTATAAGGCACTTGAATGCAATCACCTATCGCAAAAATATCCGCTTGAGACGTTTGCAAATAATCATTCACAAAAATGGTTTGATCGGTGTGCCGTTTAATATGTTCGTCTAAATAGCGTAAATCTGGCCGCACATTCATTGCAAAAATCGCACTATCACAGAATAATTCAGACTTCTTTGTTTTAATCAAAAGACCTTCATCAATATCGATGACTTTTTCCACGGTTTCATCAAAATGAAAGACAACACCTCGAGCACTCATCTCTGCTTGTACAGGCTGGATCATCTCCTCATCAAAATACTTGAATAATAAATAATCCATGCGTTCAAAAAGATGCACTTCTTTGCCTTTTTTCAGCAATGTGTCAGCGGCTTCTCCACCAATTTGACCACCACCGATCAAGGCGACTTTGTCACTGTTTTCCAATTGTTCGATTGCTTGCCGTACACCTGGTAAAAACTTATATTTTAAAACCTTCTCCGAATCACTACCGATAATTTGCTGAGACCATTGACTAGAACCTGTCGCTAAAATCAATTTATCAAACGACATAAAAAAATCAGACCCGTCTTTTTCGTATTTAATGATATGCTGTTTTGAATCCATACTCACGACTTTAGCATTTAGTAGTAACGAAATTTCATTGTTTACTAATTCTTGTTCTGAAATAAATTGAGCCGTTTCAATTGGATCGATCATTTCATTAAAATAAAGATTGATGCCGCCAGGTAAATAACCGATCGTTCGCTGTTTATCGATCAATTGAATTTCAGCTTTTGGATGTTTTTTTCTGATCGCTAAAGCAGCTGATACTCCAGCAAATGAAGCCCCAATAATCACTACTTTCATAGTAAAAACCTTCCTTCTAACAAAGTAAACCGTTTTCTTAAAGAATAGCATACACATGCTCTTATCGCATAGAAATAAGCTGATTTGTTTACCTGTCTACAAAAAAATGATCTACCTACTCAGTATAAAATGAGTAAGCAGATCATCAGTCTACTATTAATTATCTTTCATAAAATCCTGAATTGCTTCAGCATTCTGTTGTTCATCAAGTTCGATGACACTTCCAGATTCTGTGTAATCATTAAAGTTCCATGATCCTTCTACCGGAACAGATAACGATTTTAATGGCTTCACGTTTCCAGAAAGGAAATCTTTCGCCAAATCAATCAATAAACTGGTTGGCACATTTGTATCGATTTTTCCAACCATTTTCCCTGCAACCTGAGGCAATTCCCAGACTGGAATCAAATCTTTAGACTGCTCAACTAAAGCATCCATTACTTGCTGTTGCCGTCTGATTCGACCAAAATCGCCTTCTTCATCCATTCTAAAACGAGCATACTGCAATAGGCTGTTACCATGCAAAGTTTGTTTTCCTTTTAGAATATCCACACCATCTAAGTTGATATCTTTTTCGGAATCGATCGTGACCCCTTTGGGATAAAGTTCATCGATAATATCACTGAACTCTTTAAAATCCATCACGACATAATAATTGATTGGTAAATCAAAATTCGTTTTCAGTACATCTTTAGTCATTTGTGCGCCGCCATATGCGTAGGCTGCGTTTATTTTATCTAGTCCGCCATCAGGAAATGTGACATAACTGTCTCTCATAATCGAAATCAATTTAGGCTGTTTGGTTTTCCCATCATAGTGCGCAACCATTAACGTATCTGAACGCCCTTGATCTTCATCATCATCTCTAGAGTCATTCCCTACAACCATGACCGTCAATTCTTTATCACTCGTTTGTTCATCACCAGTAAAGTTTTGATTCTTATTAGGAAGTTTTGATTCACTCTCTTCTTTGGCCGTTTGAAATGAAATAGCCGCATAACAGCCAACACTCACAGCCACCAGGAGAATCGTTAACAAGGTAATAATCATTATTTTTACAGATTTTTTCATTATTTATTCCTTTCTACACATAAAAGTTGGGTAGGTTACTCTAGCCCTTGAAACTAGGTAATTTCAAGGTTTCCTTGGATAAAAGAAAAATCCCTCACCAAGAACACTCAGCGAAGGGATTAGATTACAGGGTTAAATTTATGACATCTGCCATTTATTTTCAACTTACCTTGATCTTCTCTTCGTTGAGTTTTAGCACTATATAACGTAAAAAGCATTGCCTTTAGCTACTTTGAAAAACGCCTTAATTCGACGAATTTTGTCCTACCCGTACCTGTCTTTCGACATTTCTGAGCAGTAGCCTATGTTTATATAGGAGCCTCACCTAACAAGTATTTAATTCATTTTAAACTATAAGCGTATCGAATCACAAAGTCAAATTAAATTTTATCGAAACGATTCG
Source organism: Enterococcus silesiacus (assembly GCF_001886225.1). Classification (NCBI taxonomy): domain Bacteria; kingdom Bacillati; phylum Bacillota; class Bacilli; order Lactobacillales; family Enterococcaceae; genus Enterococcus; species Enterococcus silesiacus. Next base: position 92,981 of record NZ_JXLC01000009.1, read on the forward strand.
CTTGACCAACTATGTTATTAAACAAAAATGACGCTACATTTAGCACTGCTGTGGCTACTTCAAACAATAACAAGACTTTTAACCTAAACAAATCTTTATACTTTCTTAAAACATCTATTTTAGATCAATTATCATGTTTAGATAGACATTCACCGCATTATCTGTTTCAATGTTTAAAAGACAAAGCACTTGGAGGTCACCCATGGAAAATTTTTTAGAAAAACAACAGGAATTTTTTTTCAATTTTTTGACTGATAGTATTGATAACTTTCTATTGGAGCAAACGGATGAAACATTTTATGCCTTTGCATTAGACTGTAATATTCATGAAGAAGGAGAAATAAACCTTTGTATCAACTCGGTCGATCTTTGGCAAGAAACAACGAATTATTATACAAATAAAGGCTCTAATGAATCCCAACTAAACGACATGAAATATAACGCTCGTGACTGGGATGAAGATCAACGGATCGCTTCACTTCATTTATTTGATGATTGGGTGGAAGACGATCAAGATATTGAGACTGTTCTTGAATGGCTTTGCCAACAAATCGTCCTCTTAACTGATAGCGAAACGTTTGAACGAATCAAGAAAACAGAAGACTTCAAGTTATTTGTTTACGATCATAACGAAAACAGCTCTGACTCACAAGAACGGTTTGAAAAGCTATCTACATCAGACTATTTTCAAGTAGACTAACCATAAAAATAAATTTTATGAGTTTTTCCCTCCTATTAACTGGCAGTTTTGTTTATAAAAAGCAGTGGCTGTGAAACAAAAATTCACTTTTGTTTCACAGCCTAAACTTAACCTGTTCTTTTGATCTTCTAAAAACTAAAAGCTAATTCTTCAATCTTAAAAAGAGTCACTAGAAGTTCATTGACTTTTTCTGCTAATTTATTTTCATCGATAATCTGATCTTTTGTTTCTATTTTTGCTGTATCATTTGAATAGGTCAGAAAATCATATTCTTCTTTAAGTGTCACTTGGTAATTTTCTTTTTTGTATAGTGTATAGTCATCAATAACATCCATCTCATATTCTCGTTTATAGCCATTTTTTAAAACAATCGCTGTTATCAAAGAATTGACAGTCAATGTTTCTAACGGAATCATTTGATCCTCGATCATCAACATATAATTTTCATCCTCAATAATTCCACAAGCATTACAGCCTCCATCTAATAAATTAACTGTTTTAGTAATTGTCGCTTTTTTCATTAGTACAGATCCTTTCTGATACTTTCATCATGTCTCATCCCATTATATCAAAAATCAGACTTCATAAAAAATATATTTTCTTTAGATAAATGCTTCCAATTATTAATATATTTTAAACATTATGAGAAATCACTCATATATATTTACTTTATATTTAGTTTGGATAATAATATAAGTAAGCTACTATTTATAAAACAGTAGTAAAAAAGAGGAGGTATTTTTTTATGAAACTTTTTAAAGGTATGATGGTTGCAGGTTTAGCAATCAGTTTATGTTCCGCTAGTTTGGCAGTGGTGTCAAGCCCAGCAGACGCAGCAACGGTGGTAGAATCAAATTACAATAAGACAATCACTTTATTTAATAAAGCAGATATCTTAGAGTACACTGGTTTATCATTAACTAGTTCAAATGTATCATCAGTTTACAATGAATTAGTTAAAGCAAGCACATGGGAAGCAGCTGGTTATAGTTCATCAGAAGCAGCTGTGATTGCAAGAGATTTCGGTAGAAACTACTACAAATCAGTAAACTTGTTACAAAAAATGACGTATCAAAAAGATTTACACCTTAAAGTTATCTTAATTACAAAAGGATATGTAAAAGCAGAATTTGGTTTACAATCTTACTATGTACCAGAAACTGAAACACCTGAAATTGACGTTCCTGAAGTTGATGTACCAGAAGTTGAGGTGCCTGAAACTGAAACACCAGAAGTTGACGTTCCTGAAATTGAGGTTCCAGCTGAGAAATCTGATTTGAAAAAATTAGAAATCCAAGTAACATATACGACTGGTCAACAAATCCAATTACAATATCAAGTAAATTCTAATGGTACTGTTAAAGCACAATACCAAGACAAATCAAACAAAGTTCAATTACAAGGTAGTGCTGCTGAAACAAAAATTGAAGGCATCATCGCTGGCTTAGATTTAAAAAATGGTAGCGAAAAAACAATCACTTCACACATTTTAAACAAATTAGGCCGTGGTGCAAGCTACAAACAATTCCAATACCAAGGTCAATTTAACGATAATACACAAGTTAAATTCAAACTAAAATAAGCAGTAAAATCATCAATCATCACAAATATAGCCCTCATTTTCTCTAGTCTAGAAAATGAGGGCTATTGTTTGTTCAATTTATTTTCTCTTTCGCCACAAAATATACGTTTGTATCAGCACTAGTAACGCTAATAAAATAACTATTAAAATCAACCACAAAGGAACCTTGTTTTCTACCTTAACTGCTTTATTTTCTTCATTGATAAGCTTCGCTTGCTCTCTTGTAATGTCAAACTCATTTTCAAATTCCCATCGCTTTCCATCTTGACTGATTTGGGTTTTACTAATATATTTTCCTGGTTGTAGTTGTCTTTTGATTGGTACAGGAAAATCCATTACTGAGTCTGGTGCCATTTCCAACGATTCTTTTTCTAGCTTGATTAAAGGCGTCTTCTCTCCTTTTTTTCGAATCATAATTTTTAGCGCCATCTTCTTTGAAATAGCAGCATTCTTATTACGAATTGAATGGATCACAGAAATTTTCTTCCCTTGTTTAGACTGCGCTACCTTTACTGAATTCATTTCATACTCAGGCAAAATTGTAGTATCCGTCTCATTCAACACGACGCCGACAACATAATGAAATCGTTGCTGAATGGTCACGTCTTTATTTTTCACTTCACTTTCAGGTAAGTTTTTCGTAAAACGTAATCCACCGACAACAACGCCATCATATTTTTCTTTTGGCATCTTCAAATGAAAACGTGCAATTTTTGTTTCGTACGGCTGTATAGAAATAGTTGTTTCTAGCACTTTGACCAGAGATTCAAAAGGATATTTTAAACTTTTATCTTTAATTCCTTTTAAGGTATAGTCAATCATTCCTTCTTCCGTTGTTGTTGCATTTATTGCACTGACTGAAACTGTGATCGGTGCATCTTCTGGATTCACTAATTTGACTTGTAGCTCTTGTTCTTCTTCTGGCAACATTTTTAAATCAAAATAAGATTTATTAATATCGACTTGATTCTGTGGAATCACTGCTTGTACATAAAAACTGTTTGTTTCATTACTTTTTTCTTGCGCTAAACCAATCTGTATAGTCAATAAAAATGATAAAAAAATAAGTCCAATCGAAAATAATGTATAAGTAAGCTTTGATTTATACCAACCTTTCATATAAATCACTCCTTTAATTTAATCAGAAAAAGAGAGCAGAATTAAGTACTACTCATCCACTCTCTTTAGATCACACTTTGATTCTATGGCGCATCCGCCAATGTCCAGTCGATCGTAGACGTATGTTTACCAAGGGTTGCCATTGCAGCTGGCACATCTAGTGTCACGCCTGTATTTTCAGCATCTGGCCAAGTAAACGTCCACGTTCCGGCTCCAGCACCAGCGGTAGCTGTTGCAAATGGGGACGCAGTTTCGGCACCACTTGTTAACTTAACGGTGTTAACAGGTGTTGGTGCGTCCGCATCACTATTTGTTCCAGCTTGTGTATTTTTAAAGTTCAAGCTAGCATTCGGTAAAGAAGCGGCAGCGGAACTATTTTTGAACCCATTTAATTTCCCGCTAAGTTTCCACCCTGCATTTGTTCCTCTAGCATCTGAAACAACAACATTGATCGCACCAGGATTTGTTGGGACGTATGAGGCATCATTCACTGAAATCGTCTGTGATGCATAGCTGATTGTAGAAACAGCTTCTAATGTTAATGCACCTGGCGTAAAAGTGACATCTAAATCAGTTGCCTTATTAATATCAGCAGCTGAAGCAGACTGTCCTAAAAAGAATGTACCAAAAACAACCGATAATAATAAAACTTTGGAACTAGTGATAAATAACGTTGAACTCTTCATTTTATACACCCTCTCTTTATTGATAAAGCTTATATTTATTTGGCACCGACAGAAACAATGATTCTACCGCTTGCTGCTGTTTCAGTGCCAAGTGTTGCCGCTGTATTAAAGGTGATCGACGTACCTGCTGCTAGCTGACGACCGGAAACATCTAGTGAAAATGTGCCATCTGCATTAACTGGTGTTTCTTCATAAACATTTCCTGGAAACCTCACTCTAACTTTAAATTGGGTCCCTTCTGGAGGATTCGTGATCTTAACTGACCCTTTGATTATTGCATCACCAACAAAAATTGGCGCTACAACTGGTGCAGGAACAACATAACCTTCTAAAGACGGAATCTTACCAACTGCAAAAACCACACTGTCACTTTCTTTGCCTTTCAACGATTGAGCATGTTCTGCAACGGTTACTAATCTTAGCGGATTGCCTTCTTTTAAGTTTTTATCTGCTACAGGAATCAAGAAAGTACCGTCATTTTCAATCGCTACTTTTCTTACAGAACCATCAGGAAACTGAACGTGCATAAATAATTTAGTCCCTCCTGGAACATTTGTTAATACAATTGAACCTGTGATAGCCTTACTTCCTTCGTTTACAGCTTTGAACTGTGGTTTTGGCACTTGATAGTTTTTCAACGGATCAACGATCACTTGTTTGACCTCAGGCTCACTGACTTTTGTTCGCTTACCATCACTCGCTTCAATTGTTACACTTAATCGGTCGTTGCCTTGCGGTTGATACTTATCAAAGGGAATCGTAAAGCTGCCATCTTCATTGAGTGAAGCAGTTAAATTCGTGCCATCAGGTAATGCCAGTTTAGCAGTAAAAGTCACACCACTTGGAACAGGTTGAGTTAGAGCAACACTACCACTAAGACTAGGTGCGCCTTCTAAAACATCACCAATCACTGGTTTTGTAACTACATAGTGTAAAAATGGATCCGCTACTACTTGTTTGATTTCCGGTTCGCTGACTTTTGTTTGTTTCCCGTTACTTGCTTCAACTACTACTTTTAATTGATCATTACTTTGTGGTTGATAGTCACCAAAGGGAATCGTAAAATCCCCATTTTCATCAATGGAACTTGTCAGGCTTGTTCCATCAGGCAACTCAACTTTTGCTTTAAATGTCACGCCGTCTGGTACTGGCTGAACGATTGCAACATTTCCAATAAGGCTAGTTCCGCCTTCTATAATATCCGCTACAATTGGTTTTGCGATTGGGTATTGAATAAACGGATCGGCTATTACTTGTTTGATTGTCGGCTCACTAACTTTGGTATATTTATCTACACTAGCCTCAATCACTATTTTTAGCTGATCATTCCCTTGAGGCTGATAGTCACCAAAGGGAATCCAAAATGTCCCGTCTTCATTGACCGTTTCAGATAGAATGGTTCCATTAGGCAATTCGACTTTTGCCTTAAATGTCACTCCTTCTGGGGTTGGCTTAGTAATCGCTACGCTTCCATTAAGACTTGTCATACCTTCTAAAATATCTTCAACAACCGGTTTTGCAACTGAATAATTCGCTAAAGGATCTTCTTCTACTTTATCGAAATATAGATTGATCGCATCTCCGTTTGCATGGATCGTATTTAGTAATTCTAAATCAATAACGGGTTTATTCACTGCCATTGCCGTTACCTTTGCCTTTTCAGCTGTTACATCAGAAACTTTCGTAGAAAAATTGAAATCAACATCACCAAGTACATTAGCCTGCAACGCTTGAGTTAACACATCCGATGTTCCATTGGCAATTTTCCCAACAAGGTCCAACAAACCATTAACAGCTGGCTTTAATAAATCAAGAACTGGATTTAAAATGGCTAGAAGTCCAGTGAATTTTAATCCAGCGACAGCTTCTTTCAGTGGATTAAACAATTTTGCATACGTCGTACGAACATATTGCCCTAATCCATCAGTGAAATCGACCATCACATATTTACCGTCTGGTGATAATTTTCCTTCAACTGTTGCTTGATAGCTGCCTAATTCTTGAAGGGAATTAAGTCCTTCAAATGCCTTTTCCAGAGAATCAAGTTGCAATCCCAATGGTTTTGCCAGCCCAAGTAGTCTCGTTACAAAACCCCCTACTTTCAAAACCAAATCTTTGACCACAGGAACGTCTCCTGGCACGATTGGAAGTAACTTAGCGCTAGCATTGATCAAAATCGGTCCATCGATTTTCCCACGTAATTCTTCAGGAATCGCAAAAACGATAACCTTTGGTGACACTAAACCAACATCTGCAACGGCAGTTCCTTTAAATGAAAGATCTAAATCATATGTAGAATCTGCATTTTTTTCCAACTTAACACCATCACTTATGACAGTTCCTTTGTTGGAAGACAACTGTGTCCCTTTTAAAATACTGATATCTGCTAAATCTGCTGTATTCGTCAACTCTACAGCATCTGCTTCAAACTGATTCCTATTCCCCAAAAAAACGAGCGAGCTCGGTGTTACTGCGGCTGTTAATAATACCAATGCCCCAGCTAACGTAATTGTAGCGCGATAATTCTTTTTCATGATTGCCTCCTTAATTTTAAAGCATAGCAAGGCTGATTCAGCTCTGCATAGCTAGGTAACATAAAGACTGAATAGCTTGTTCAATCTTTAAACTTGTTTATCTGCTTGTTTCTAGGTCGACCAATACAGACAATTAAGTAATATATGATTGCATTGTAAAGAATACTATCTAAATAATTTTATTTCAAATAATTGGATTGTAATTTTCGGTAAAAAATAGGTTTAAAGAATTAAAATCACACATCTCATTTACCTATATAAAATTTATTTTAAAATGCCCAGTTTTTTATAAAAAAATCAAGCATCCATTTCTTACTTTTTATTTGGCTATTCCTATATTTTTTCAAAATAGTCAAGCTAAAAAAAGTGAAGTCAGCTTTATTTATAAACGGAAAATACCAGTTTTCAAACAAATAAAATAACACTTACTTTTCTTATTATTTGCAAAAAAATCCACTCTTTTTTCTTTTCCCTTTTTAGGTAATTCTTATGACAAAATTGAATTGTTTATAAATTTGAAGATTGGAGGTTAGACAATGGACTATCAAGAAATACTTACATTTTGGTTTGAGGAATCTGAAGCTAGTCAGTGGTTTAAAAAGGATTTGGCTTTTGATAATCTTATCAAGGAAAGGTTTTCAGACATTCATAGGCAAGTGGCTCAAGGGGAAAAGTCAGCTTGGCGAAAAAATATTAACGGTCGATTAGCTGAAATTATTGTTTTAGATCAGTTTTCTCGTAACTTATTTAGAGGAAATGCACGTTCTTTTGCCTATGACGGTATGGCTTTAATTTTAACACAAGAAGCGATTGCAACAGGGAAGCTGGAGCATTTAACAACGGAACGGCGCGCATTTATCTACATGCCGCTAATGCATTCCGAATCTTTAGTTATTCATGAGGAAGCATTAAAACATTTTGCGGAAAAAGGATTAGAGCATAATCTTGCCTTTGAACTAAAACATCGTGAGATTTTAGCACGTTTTGGCCGTTATCCACATCGAAATGATCGTTTAGGTAGACACTCAACAGCAGAGGAAATTACCTTTTTAAAAGAACCAGGATCTTCGTTTTAGGGAACTATAAAAATAGGGAGGCAAACGGCTAATCGCTTGCTTCCCTATTTCTTATCGCTTAGTGGTACTCTGGTAAATAATCACGGTGAGCTTCAATTAGCTCATCGACCATTGCTTTGATTTCATCGATCGATAATTCTGAATTTGTATGAGGATCTAATAACGCTGCTTGATAGATTTTATCTTTTTTCAATGTCATTGCAGCTTCAACAGTTAATTCCTGAACATTGATATTTGTGCGGTTTAACGCTGCAAGCTGTGTTGGCAAATGACCAACATACGCTGGCTGTACACCATTTTTATCTACTAAACAAGGAACTTCCACGCAAGAATCTTCTGGCAGATTGGTAATCAGCCCTTTATTCAAAACATTGCCTGCAATCACGGTTGGATTGCCTGTCGTAATGGCATCCATAATATAAGAAGCATATTCCCGACTTCTCGTATGTTCTAATGAGCCATTATGAACAATATCAGCCCGCTGTTTTTCCCAATCTTCGATTTGCTTCACACAACGTCTTAAATATTCATCGATTGGAATATTCAAGGTATCGATCAATTCCGGATAATTTTTTTTGATAAAATAAGGATGATATTCTGCATTATGCTCGCTGGACTCGGTCACATAATAACCAAAATGTTTCATCAGTTCAAAACGTACTGCATCGTCATGAGGTTCTGTTTTAAGACTTGCCAAGCGTTTGATTTCTGGATAAAAATCTTTGCCCTCTTTTGTAATCTCCAATAACCATGCCATGTGATTGATTCCTGCAATCTTCCATTGAAAATCGTCCAAATCATATTCTTTATCTATTCCCAAATGTTTGAATAGCTCTGGTACACAAACTTGAACGCTATGGCATAAACCAACCGTTTTGACTTTGGTTGCCTTCAGCATGCCCATCGTTAAAATACACATTGGATTTGTATAATTCAGCAGCCAAGCATTAGGACAAACCTCTTCGATCTCCTTAGCAAATTCAAACATGACCGGTAACGTTCGTAACCCTCTAAAAATCCCGCCAATACCAGTTGTGTCAGCAATTGTTTGCTTTAGTCCATATTTTTTGGGAATCTCAAAATCGATAACAGTACTTGGTTCATATCCGCCAACTTGAATCGCATTGATCACAAAATCAGAATCACGCAACGCTTCTTTACGATCTGCATATATCTGAATCGTTGCTCGTCCTGCATTCGAGTTTTTATTGATAGTTTTTAACATCAATTCTGATTCCTTCAAACGCACCTCATCAATATCGTACAACGCAATCTCTGAATCCTGTAAACTTGGTGTCAACATCGCATCGCCTAAAACATTCTTAGCAAAAATCGTACTTCCAGCACCAATAAAAGAAATCTTTGTCATGTCTATTCTCCTCCTCATATAAAAAATTGAATAGGCCTCTACAGTCTTAAGTGAACAACTATAGTGATTACTAGCCAATCAATAAAATCATTATAAGTTAAGCGTTTTCATATATACATAACATTATTTTAGAAAAATAAGGCATTTTTTTAGCTTCTCTGACCAGAAAAATTTGATGGTGAGCAACCAAATTGATCTTTAAAAGCCCTTGAAAAACTCTGACTGCTCTTATAGCCAACAGCCAAAGCAACTTCTGTAATTGGTAAATCAGTCGTTTCCAATAAAATCGAGGCTTTTTGTAACCGAAATTCTTTTAAATACCCCATCGGAGAACAACCTATCTCATCTTTGATTACTTGACTTAAATAAGAACTATTCAAGCTCATTGAGTGACTGATTTCACGAATTGAAAGCTCTTCACGATAATAATTGTTTTTGATATAAAGCAAAAATGATTGACTGTACTTTTGTTTTCGACTTTCTAAAATCGAAGAATGAATCGTTTTTTCTTGTAATTTAAAACGTGACAATAAAGTCAGAAATCGTGCCTGATTCGCTAATTTTTCCCGATCATCGAACATATTGGAAGCGATAATTTGTTCAAATAATGTTTTGATCCCATCTGTCTTTTCAACTTTTCCGACATAATCTGTTAGACCGATGCCATTACTATAAAGTAGTTCTTTGACCATCGATCCAGAAAAACCAAACCAGTAATATTCCCAAGGTTTCTCATCATCTGCTTGATAGAAAGTCATTTCATTTGGTTTTATAATAAAAAAATCCCCTTTACCCAGACGATATTTGATTCCATTAACATCATATGTTCCACAACCCGAAACAATATAATGGATGACGTGCTCTTCTCTCATTGTTGGTCCATGATGATGACTGCTTTCACAAAGTTCGTGACCAACATTAAAAAAATAAAAATCACTAAAAAATTGCTCCTTCACAAAAATATCTCTGTAATTCCTCTGTTCTCCTACCATAACTTTCATCTCCAATTAAGTTGTCCAACTATCTTTTATATGATTATTTCCATTATAGCCTACCCGCTAAAAAAGTTATTCATCCTTCGTAAAAAATTTCAATATTTATATACTGGATCAAAAAAGTGTTAGAGATATAACGTTTAAACGTTATATCTCTAACACTTGAAATTTCAATATAAGTCTATTCATTTTTCAGGTAATCATGCTCGATTTTCAATTCCTTTTCAAAAAAATCTGCGACAACATCCATCATCTCACCTTTAACTAGATGCCCTTCACCTTCACCTGTAATAAACTGACTATGCTTAGCATACGATTCTCCTTTAACCATTTGATAAAAATCAGCCATGTCTTCATAAGGTATTTTAGGATCTTTGGTCCCATGCCAAAATAGAACTGGACGCTCTGCCAACGTCTCAGGCATTTTTGAAAGATCGTAGTTCGCTACCCAGCTAAGTAATAAAGGTAGATCACTTGGCACAAAAAAGTTCATTTCAGCGGAGCGTTCCATCACACGCTCAATATAACGTAGTGGTGCTGGTGTTCCCATCATACAAGCTGCCGCTTTGATTTCCGGATGTTGGGACAATAATGCACACGTTGTGATCCCGCCCATTGAGACACCGCCAACTCCGATTTTATCTGACTCGATCAATGCTTGCTTATCAAAATGACGCACTAACTGGGCAAACTCAATAATATTGTATTGAATACTTGCCCAAAACGTTACGGAAGGAATCGGCGAAATAGGACCTGTTTTTCGCTCACCATGATTCATTGCATCTGGTAAAAGGACACGTACTCCTTTTTTTGCTAACTTTCTGGCTTGGGTCAATGATAACTCTTTAGCTGACTGCCAACCATGATAGTAAATGATCAACGGTAATGGTTTATTTTTAGCCTCATCTGGAACAACTTCCAATACTGGAATCTTTTTTATATATCGATGTCTGATACTGACCTTCATCTGATTCACTCCTAAAAAATAGCTTTTGCTTACTTAAGTATACACCTTAAATTAATCTTCTTACTATTTTTTGATTTACTCAAAAGATAATGATATTAATAACAAATAAAATTAATTATTTTCTGCATTTTTTATTTTTTTATCCCTTTTATGCCTTTTTATAATGACTCTTACACGCAATAATACCAAAATAAGTATAAATATCCCAAAAATTAGAGCTAGAATTATTACAAATCTACTTGTTTGTTTTGGCGCATCTTTAACTACTTTATGACTTTTTTTGATCGTTTCTAAAGCTTCAGTTGGAACGGAGTATGTTGTACTTTTCTGATCAATAATATCGCACGCATCAGCATAGTTTCCTAAACCATCACTAGCTCTGAGATACATCTTCCCTTCAAGACCTTCTCGGCTCAACTCAATATTGAATTGACCACTTTTATCTGCTACTCCTTCTTGATAATGATAATCGTCATTATCCGTATAAAACAGCTCAATTTGATACGTATTTTTAGACGACGGCATTTTGATCTCACCAGATACCGTTTCATTTTCTTTATTATAATGAACCTTTGAAAAGAAAATCGTTGGCTTATCACTACTAACTAGGTAAGGAATATTTTTGTAATGATACACAACGTCCTCTTCCGATATAAAGCACAAATCAGTTGAGTAAATCCCAATTTTATCCGTTTTAACTGGATTCTTTTCGTAATACATATCTTTGATTTTGATCTTATCTCGATAAAAAATTGTTTCAATAAACCCACTATAAACATTCGTCGGACCATTCAATACAAATCCTGAAAAACTCATATAAGGACGCTTATCAAAAGGGAACGTCAAGTAAACCTCATCTTTTTTCTTTTCAAGACTTGTGGTTTTCCCATCCAATATTTCCTTACGAGCATAACGGCTTGTCAAATCATTTGCCGCATCAAAATTTGATTCCCCCATCGTTTCTTCTCCATAACAAATAATAGGTGAACATAAAAACAACAGACCCATGAGCCATATAAGCTTTTTCATAGTAAAACTCCTTTAACAACCTTGTAACAAAATAGTAACATAAATGACATTTTTTGGACATCTAAAAAAAACATTTTAAAGTTTCTTAAGATTTAAACATTAAATAACTATGCTTAATCTACAAAGTATAAAAGAATTCTTGTCTAAAGAAAAGTTTACTTTTTACTTTTATAGTAACTACGTACTTCAATCTAATAACAAAAAAACTTTGAATCCTTACAAGAAGGAATCAAAGTTTAAATGTACAGCTTATTTTGTTTCACGGTGTAAAGTAACTTTTCTTTCACGTGGGCAATATTTTTGTTTTTCTAAACGATCAGGATTGTTACGTTTATTTTTGCTTGTTAGGTAGTTACGTTCTTTACAAGAAGTACATTCCAAAGTAATGTTTACGCGCATGTGTTTTCCCTCCCATATCTAATTTCGTATTTCTAAGATATTTCTTAGCCTCAAATATCATATCATGTTTGTGCAGGAATTTCTACCCTTTTAACGAAATTTGTAAAGGAAAACTACTTTACAAATCTTATTGAGCTTTATATTCAGCATACGCATTAACGATGGCTGTAACCATAGATTGATTAGGTCTAGTATTTTCACTAGTTAAGTGAGGTAAAATGACACTCACCGCAATCTCTGGGTCATTATACGGTGCATATGCTACTACATTACTGTTTACAGTAACGTGCTCACCTACATTTGTTTCCGCAGTACCTGTTTTTGCAGCAATATCAAGTGCGGCGCCTTGCATGTATTTACCTGTTGTGAAGACACCATTTCCATGAACAACATCATAAAAGCCATTTTGGATGATTTGCATCTGCTCTGGAGTGATATCAACTTTATTCAACGCTTCTGGTTTCTTTTCTTCTTTTAGCTCACCGAGTGAACCATCTGACTTATTATCATAAATTCCTTCAACTACATGTGGCGCAAACCGAGTGCCTCCATTGGCTACAGTAGCAGCATATTGTGCCAGCTGCATCGCTGTGTACGTATCATACTGACCGAAAGACAAATCGAGTAAGTGTCCAGGCATCGGTGCTCTATCAGGGTCATCAAAAGCTTTATTTGTAAAACCTGTTTCTTCACCTGGCAAATCGATCCCAGTCGTAACACCCATTCCGTACTCCCCAAATGTTTTACGTAACACATTAAACAAGGTCGGATCCCCCGTGTTGTAAGGCAGTTGCATGTTATATTGATAATCTGTTTTCATCATTTTTAAGACTAACTTCATCATATAAGCATTGGACGAATACTCTAAGGCTTGTTCTGCACTAAGACGAATTTGATTTCCTAAAACCTTATTGAAAACAGACGATTTCTGCTCACTTCCAAAAATTTGCAAAGGCTCATCAATCAACACATCATTTCCACTGATAACACCTTGTTCATATCCTGCCGATATCGTGGCTCCTTTTACTACCGAACCAGGTTCAAAAGCTTTATTGATTGTAGCAAGTGGATTAGAAGTCAACTCATTTGTTGCAGGATCACGATCTAGTGCAACCATTGCCATCACAGCACCTGTCTTAGGATTCATCACAACAACGTATGCGCCATCCGAATAAGCCGCATTTCCTGTTGCTAGAAGCTGCTGATATTGTGCTCGAACGACTTCTTCTATTTTCGCCTGAAAAGCCATATCAATCGTTAATTTTAAATTCTCACCTTTTTTGCCTTCTGATACAGGTGTTTGTGTCACGATTCTTCCATTGTTGTCCAAAGTTACTTCTGAGATTGCTTTTTGTCCCTGCAATACGTCTTCATATTGCTTTTCTAAATAGCTCGTCCCTACACGATCATTTAGCTCATAACCTTTAGCAATATACTCATCGGCTTCTTCTGCTGGTAAACCAGCCTTTTGCGAAGATACGTTTCCTAATAACCCTCTAAGATCCGTTTCATTCGGATATTCTCGATCCCAGTCCATCCCCGTTGAAACACCAGCAATTTCTGAAGTATGCTCTCCAATTATCGCAATTTCATCCTGAGTAACCCCTTCGTTTTTTATAAAAGCGGTATTTAGCTCTTCAACAGAGTTCATTCGTTTAAAAATAGTAGCTGCTTGCAGAGTATGCTCATCAAAGTTGATTTCCTCTGGCGTAACTTTTTCCACCGTTTTAGCATATAGTGTTCCTTCATCGGTGATTTTATTGCCTTTTTCATCTACTTTATCTTTATCTGTCAAACGTTTTTGGGCTGCTTTTAAATTTTCGGGGTTAGCCAACCAGAAATCCTTTTTATCGCGTTCTGTTAATTCATCTGCGGGTACGTGAATCAAGTCGTTTACTTTATTTGCGATTAATACCATGTCTTTTGGCTGAACCTTTTTGCCACGTGTATAAGTAATCGCTAAATTAGCCTTGTTTCCAACCAGTAAATTACCTTTCGCATCATAAATCTGGCCTCGAGGTGCACTGTTTTTGATTTTTAAAGTAGAGTTTTCCTCTACCTTTTGTGCATATTGCTGTCCTTCGGCAATCTGCAAATAACCTAAGCGAACAATCAATGCCACAAATAAACCAAAAATCACAAAAAACAATAGGTTCAATCGAAACGGAATATGTGATTTTTTATTTTTTTGCGTTATTGGTTCTTCATTATTATTTTTTAATTTATCTAAAAAGCTCATTTTTTTCATTTATTGTTAATCCTCCATGTGAGAAAAGTCTCGCTTCTCTATTGTAACGAAAAAACGCAAAAAAAAATAGAGGGAATCCTCTTACTAAGAAAATATTTAATTTTTAATAAATTAAAATGGACAAAGGTTGGTCACTTTGTCCATTTTTTTAATTATTTTCTACTATAATTCGCTACATCAGCGACCATACTATCCACAAAGATATTCAGATCGATGACTTCTGTTTCTTTACTGCCGTAACGGCGGATATTAACTGTTGCGTCATCCATCTCTTTATCTCCAACAACGATTTGATAAGGAATTTTTTGTGTTTGAGATGCACGGATCTTGTAACCCATTTTCTCATTACGATCATCTACTTCAATACGTAAACCTTGTTCTTGTAGGCGTTTTTTTACTTCATACGCGTAATCTGAATGTGCTTCAACTGATACAGGAATAATTGTTGCTTGAATCGGAGCTAGCCAAGTTGGGAAAGCGCCTTTGTAGACTTCAGTTAAGTAAGCCACAAAACGTTCCATCGTCGAAACGATCCCTCTGTGAATAACCAGCGGACGATGTGTATTTTCCCCATCTTCTCCTACATAAGTCAAATCAAAACGTTCTGGCAATAATGCGTCAATTTGAATTGTAGAGAGTGTTTCTTCCATCCCTAATGCAGTTTTTACTTGAACATCTAGTTTAGGACCATAAAAGGCTGCTTCACCTTCTGCTTCAAAATAATCGATACCTGCTTCATCAGCCGCTTCTTTGATCATTGTTTGAGATCTTTCCCACATTGCATCATCATCAAAGTATTTCTCTTTGTTGTTAGGATCTCTTAAGCTTAAACGGAAACGGTAGTCTGTTACATCAAAATCAGCATAAACTTCTACCATTAACTTCAATGTGCGTAGGAATTCTTCTTTGATTTGATCAGGACGTACAAAGGTATGCCCATCATTCAATGTCATTTCACGCACACGTTGTAACCCAGATAACGCCCCAGATTTTTCATAACGGTGCATCATACCTAATTCTGCGATTCTAATTGGTAATTCACGGTAGCTGTGGATATCATTTTTATAAACCATCATGTGATGTGGACAGTTCATTGGACGAAGGACTAGCATTTCGCCATCTCCCATATCCATTGGTGGAAACATGTCTTCATGATAGTGATCCCAGTGACCAGATCTCTTATAAAACTCAACGTTGGCCATGATTGGTGTATACACATGTTGATAACCTAAGCTGATTTCTTTATCTGTAATATAACGTTCAATGGTGCGGCGGATTGTGGCACCTTTTGGTAACCAGAATGGTAATCCTGAACCAACATCTGGATTAAGCATAAATAAGTCTAGCTCTTTTCCTAATTTACGGTGGTCACGTTCTTTCGCTTCTTCACGCATCTTGATAAATTCTTTTAAATCTTTTTTATCAAAGAAAGCTGTTCCGTAAATACGTTGCATCATTTGATTGTTGGAGTTTCCTCTCCAATACGCACCAGCTACTGATAATAATTGGAACACTTGGATACGTCCAGTTGATGGCACATGGACACCTCGACATAAATCAACGAAATCGCCTTGATCATAAACGGTGATCACTTCATCTTCTGGAAGCTCTGAAATCAATTCAACTTTATAAGGATCATCTGCAAATAATTCTAACGCTTCACTCTTAGAAACAACTTTGCGGACGATTGGATTATTTTCTTTGACGATTTTCATCATTTCAGCTTCAATCGCTGGTAAATCTTCTGCTGTGATTGGATTCTCACCATTATCAGTGTCATAGTAAAAACCAGAATCAATGGCTGGACCAACACCAAATTTGATTTTTGGGAATAAACGACGTAATGCGTTAGCCATTAAGTGCGCAGATGAATGACGTAAAATCCCAAGTGCATCCTCGTGATCTGGTGTTACGATTTCAATGTTCCCGTCTTCTTCGATTGGGCGACTCAAATCTATTAATGTGCCATTGAATTTCCCTGCTAATGCTTTTTTAGCTAAACTGTTACTGATACTTTTAGCGATGTCTAATGTTGATGAGCCAGGCTCAAATTCTTTGACTGCGCCATCTGGGAATGTAATTTTGAGTGACATTTTTGTTTCCTCCAATTTTTTTATTATTGATTATGAGAATGTTCGACTTTCCAACAAAATAAGCACGTTTGAGCAAAAAAATAAGTCCTAGCATCTGATAAAGATCATCAGACACTAGGACGAAAAGTTCGTGGTTCCACCTATTTTTAAACACAGCAAACAGCCATGTTCCTCAAGCGTGTTAACGGGACGGCCGCCTTTGCTTCAACAAAGGTTGGAAAAAGTGGTCATTCCTTGTGCAGGTCTGGAAAATTTTCAGCCGAGATTTTCCTCTCTAAAAGACTGCTTGCAAGTTCAGTTGTCTTTCTCATCAATCATTTATGTGTTAATTTAAACACTTCTTGAAATAAAAAGCAAGTATTTCTTTAAAATGCTTATTTTTTCCATTGACCTCCTTGTGCGTAGCGTCCTTTTTTCATTTCATTTACAATAACATGGATGTTCTCTTTGGGCGCTCCAGTATTTTTAGATACTACTTCTGTAATTTCTTTAACCATATTAGTTAGTTGTTCCTCACTGCGACCTTCAACTAGTTCAACGTGAATAAATGGCATCATGTTTCCTCCGTTCAATTTTTGATTGTTCTTCTTACAATAATATCACTTTATACAAAAAAATATTTATTTCTCAGCCCTCAAAATAAACAGCGACGCCTCTTGATTCATAAACAAATTCTCTCCATGATAAAAAATTTGGCATGGAAATACATTTTAGTAACGTTTTTCCCTTACTCAATTATTTCCCTAGTTTTTTATTTCTGCTCAATCACTAATTTTATGTTATAAAAAAAGAAGCCCTTAAGACTTCTTCTCACTACATTTTAAGCTGGTTCACCATAATCAACTGGTTTATCAAATTCTCCTGGTGCATCATCATAGATGTGTCCATAGATAATGACAGGCATTCCTGCATAGGCACCGTTGAAAATTTGCGCAACTGCGGCACCTGGTGTATTGATACAGCCATTACTACCGAAGTTCGTTTTATACGCTTCTTTATTTCCGAAATATTCTGCCTTGTAATCAGCATCATGAATACCGATTTGTGTTACTACTCCACCAAAACTCTTCAATGGCATCCAATATTTTACTGGTACACTATAGCTTGAACCATCCAACATTTCGCCTTCTAGTTTTGTATCTGTGTCTTTATATAAAATAGTATGGAATCCTGGAACAGTGGCCGTTCCCTTGTTGTAACGACCTGTAATGACATCCGTTTCAACTACTTTGGCACCATCTTTAAAGAAATACATTTTTTGATCGTTTAAATCGATTTCTACATAATCTTTATCAACCGTTGAAGATTGTGTAACATCCCCATCAATCGGTACTGTAATCGTTTCTGTGTCTTTATCACTATTCAGTGCCTGAACAAGTAAATCTCTTGTTTGAGGCATATTGATATCCCAACCGTAGCTGCCATTATTTTTATACTTAGTTGTCACACCATGCACATTTTTAAAGATGATTGGCTTAAAGATCGAACCATATTGTTGATTAGTTTGCTCCACCCAGGCATAGACCTTATTTGAATCAACATCTCCATTTACATCCATAAATGACTGTAGCTCTTCTTTTGTAAGAGTCAACTTTTCGCCATTGATATCTAATGTGATTGCTTTATTTTCTTTTTTAGACAATTTTGCTAGTTTTTCCTGTAATCCCTTATCATCTTTTGTAAGTGCGGGCTTTTGGTAAAACTCTTTTACATCATAAACATAATTGCCTTTATTTTCGTCAACATCTTTCAAGACTTGGTTCATCAAAGCTTCTTTATCAACGTTTGTCCCAGTTTGTTCTGCTAGAATTTGATACTTACCATCAACTTTTTCGATCCGAGCATCTTGACTTGGCGTTCCTTCTTCAAAGGTCAGCTCGTTCAGCTTATTCTTTAACTCCGCTTTATAGTCTTCATTGATCGGTAATTTAATAGAACGATCCCCAATATTTTGTTTCAGATATTCTTCTGAAATTTCGTATTTTTCAGGTAATTCTATTTTTTCTTCTTTGTCGTTCACTTTAATAACAACAGCTTCAGCTTTATTCAGCTCTTCCAGCTTCTTCTTCGCATCTTTTGCGTTTAATAAGCTGATGTCAACACCATTTGCTTTTGCCGTGATGAAAAAATGTGATTGGAAGTAGACAAGCCCGCCAGTAAATACCAGTGCTAAGCAAATCAACAAACCAACTACAGGAACTAACCATTTCTTTTTCTTCTTATTTAGGGGCGCTCTTGTATTTTTTGTCGAGCGACTAACTGATTCTTCATTTTCCATTGAGCTATCTTCCTTTTTTATGATTTATATGTTTCTTTTGATGAACGCCTTTTCTGTTTATAGAAATTAAATAAATGGAAGTAACTCTTCCTACAATTGCTTTGACTTTATTCATCAATTCCTATTAGAATTGACATTTTAACGTTAGTGTAGTCAAATTCTCTTCATTCTTCAATTAATTTGCTTACATATGAGAAAAAATTCATGTTTTGTATGTATAAATGCTAGAATTATATTTTTCCTAGTAAACAGGTAACGAGCGTCATCAAAATTTAATATAGTGCACTTACTATTCTATCATACATGTGTAAGAGGAAAAAAGCCCATTTAGCAATATATTTTATTAAATTCTTATTTATTTACAATAAAAGCTATTGCACAACCTACTTTTCACTTGCTGCTAAAAAAAGAAATAGAAATACATTTAATTTGGGGATTTAAAACGAAATGCTGTCGAATATTTTATAACTTTCTCAGCTGTTTTTTGGTCATACACTAAATTATTTTTTTCTGAAAACTGCTTAGCATAATCATCAAACTGCTTTTGTAAAGAAAATAGTGCAGACCACCCCTTGCCAATACTAGAAACGTCCATTGTTTTTAAGAGCGCTTCGTATTCTTCTTTCGTCAAATAATTAGGCAAATATTTATAGTTCTTTCCAACGCTAAAATCATACCCATGATCAGCACCCGCTCGCCAGGATAGTAACCGTAAAAGTTCTTTTTGGCAATTTTCATTCAGATGATCTGCTGCATAAAACAATTCATTACGCCATAAGCCTTTTACCACATAGGTACTGACCCACCAAAATTCATTACAGCAGTCTGAAAACTCTACTTGGCTAGGCCGTTTGACCCAAAACTCTTGATCGGTCGCTTCTGCTTGACTTGGTAATAATTGTTCTTTATCCAATAAAATCTTGGCTAAACGATCTCCCTCATGCCAATGATTTGCCTGTTCTTTAGGACAAAGGGTCAGGTCGATTCGATTGCCGTCCTCAAATAACATTAAATAAGTAAAACGCCCATTGTTAGTTGGTGGAAACAACTCCATAGCTTCCGGTGTTTGCATAATTAAACGCGCCCCAAACCTATCGATCCACGATTGATCACAGAGAAAAGATTCAATTGCTTCCACAATATAGACAATATCATAATCCTGAAATAAATCCTTAGGGACATTTTTATTTGTCCGCGAACCATTCATGCCAACAGCCAGAATTCTAGGATCATTGGCTGCTGAATCTAAAATCAAACGAAACATCTCTTGCTCACTTCTCATATCTAGTCTCCACTTCTTCCTCTTATACATAGAGTATAAGGCAAATTGCTGAACTATGTTATACTTTGTTTAAAAATCGTTAAAAAAACTTTAAAAAAGGAAATATTAGCACCATCCATTTTGATTATCTACTACACTAGATAAGAAAGGTTGTGGTGTTATGAAATGGGTGAAACGAATCATGTTTATCATTATAGGATTAGGTTTTGTGTATGCGGCACTCGTTCTTTTTTTGATTTTAAGCGGAACCAAAGAACAGCCAACTGCAAC
The DNA here is from genome assembly GCF_001886225.1 of Enterococcus silesiacus. NCBI lineage: Bacteria > Bacillati > Bacillota > Bacilli > Lactobacillales > Enterococcaceae > Enterococcus > Enterococcus silesiacus. The sequence goes on from NZ_JXLC01000009.1 coordinate 113,608, forward strand.
GCCAGATACAGTCCTGATTCTAGGGGCTCAAGTCAGAGGGACTTCAAAGGATCATGCCTATCCCAGTACTGTTTTAAAAGAACGTTTGGATGCAGCTATTCCTTATTTGAAAAAATATTCAAAAACAACAGTCATCGTTTGCGGTGGTCAAGGTGAAGATGAACCAGATAGCGAAGCGAATGTAATGGCTGAATATCTCAGGGTACACGGTATTTCACAAAAACGGATTCTGATCGAAGATACCTCTACCCGTACAAAAGAAAATATTCTAAATGCTCAAAAGAAACAAAAATTAGGAAATACAGTACTTGTTACAAGTGATTTTCATATGTATCGCTCAAAATTATTAGCAAAACGTTTAGGAATTTCTGAGGTCAGCGGGTTACCTTCTGTCTCTAAATCTTCCGCTGTATTTAAAACTTATGTTAGAGAAATATGCGCTTTAGGCTATGGTTTACTTTTCGATCATTGAGCAATCTCTTCAAAAAAAAAGACCCGCCCTTTGGGGAAGGGCGGGAAAGGAGTTAAAAATGAAAAAGTGTTTTGTTAGGGTTGTTGTTGGTATAGTTATATAATAGTCGATAATTGTGAAGGAAATATGATGTAAATTCTTTTATTTTATTAATTTTTTATTTAGCTCTATTAAAAATCATCAATTTTTTTACTAACCGAACGAAATAATTCAATATGGATAAGCCAACTATTCTTTGGGTTTATCCATGCTTTTTTGTAACTCCTCATACTTTTCTTGTTGGATTTTCTGTTCTTTTTTCATTTTTTGATTGAAATAATAAATAATTCCTAAAATTACAGCTAAAATACCGGCACTTATACCAATAATAAGAGTCCATGGAAATTGATTTTTCTGTTCTGGTGGAAGATTGATTGCCGTTGCATTAAATTTTTTGGCCTCTTTCTCCTTTATCTTGAATGTTTTTTCCCAAGTCCAATCTTTATAGCCATCATTGGCTTTGATTTTCACGGTGTAATCACCTGCAACAAAAGGCTGATCTTTTAAATCGATTTTATAATTAAAATTGGTATTAGGTGCCATGGTCAATGACTCTTGATGATTCTCATAACGCGGTTTTGCTTCATCTTCGTAGTAAAGCTTTGCATCCATCTGCAATGTTTTGATCATTGCTGTTTTTTTATTTTGAATGTTCATAATAACCGCATTATTACCGTTTATTTGGGTAGTCTTAACCTTGTTCAAAGCTAGTTCTGGTTTAACTTCTTTATCTGTCTCGCTTAATAAAACCCCCACAACATATGAAAAGCGGTTACCCACTGCCAATGCTCCTTGGCTCTTTTCTTCTTCGTTTTCTTTCTGTTCAAAATAAAGACCGCCTAAAACATATCCGTCAAAAGCGTCTTGAGGAATCTCGATCACACAATCAATTATTTTATTTGATTTTTTTGGTAGAATAATTTCTTTAGGTATCTTTGCGATTTCGCTAAATGCAAATACAGCTGATGAATCCTTTTTTGTATCCTTATAAGAATAATCAACGATGCCATTATCATTGGTAATCGCTGAATTTGCTGAAGCATAGACAACAACCTCTTCTTCTGTTTCATTGGTTAACTCTACGCTAATCGTCTGCGTTTTTCCAGGTACTACTCTTAAATCAAAATAACTAATTTCCTTACTCCGTTGATTTTCAGGTAAGATTGCTTTAACACTAAAATCGATTTCACTTGCTTGACTGATTGTGCCGATAGTCACTGAGAATAGAATAAAAATAATAGCAAACAAACATTTAGAGCGCTTCTCTTTCATCGTCATTACTCCTTTTTAGCTCCTATAATGATACTGAAAAGAAGACTATTTAGTAACACAATAGGTTCTTTTCAGTATATTAAACATGTAATCACGTCATCTATAATCATATAATCAGAAAATTTAGCTCTTATAATGGGCTGTCGTTCAATGTCCAAGTAAGTGTGGTTTTATACTGGTCATTAGTGACTTTTGTCGTTGCATTGGGCACTGTTAATTTAACGCCTTGCGCAGCTCCAGCCCCTGATCCAAATGCAAGCGTCCAAGTTCCCATTCCCGTAGATAGTGCTGCCGTCGCCACTGGAGAAGATGCTGCCCCTGTAGGATCTATTGTTACAGGTACAGTTATAGGTGCTAATGCGAGTAATTCGGTAGAATTAGGCGTTGCAGCGACCAAACTCATCTGAGCGTTTGTCAACACAGCCGGTGTACTATCCGATGTTTGAAATTGACCATTTTGCTTAACCGTTAATTTCCAGCCAAGATTCAATCCTCGTTTATCGGTTACTTGAGCGTAGTTCGGGACACTGATCAATGTTGATAGTGAGTTTTGAACTTGATCCAATTGAGCATAGTAGGTCGCATCTGCCGTTTGAATTACCTTAGTTCCAAAATGAAAATTAGAGACATAATCCAAACTTAGTGGACCACCCGTTCCTGGCTGATGGGGATCACCTGGATTAGGCGTAACTGGAGACGTTGGGTCGTTTGGATTAACTGGCGGTGTAATTGTTGTGTCCTGTGAAAAACTAATATCAGCATTTGACGTTAAAGAACCTACAGCAACAGCTTCTCCAACCGTTCCACTAAGAAAACCAAATGAAATAAATACAGCAACTGTAGCTACAGAGCATAGAATCTTTTTCATTTTGACTACCTTCTTTCTTTTTCAATTTATTTTAACTTCTTATTTTTAAGAAGCTAAGTCAAAATTATAAAGGAGCGTCTGATAAAATCCATTGTAATTGCGCTGTGTACGACTCATTTACATTGATATTTACACTAGGAGTAAGATTTAGGAACACGCCATTTTGCTGATTCCATGAAATGATAACATTATTATTATCAGGAGAAGCATAAGCATACGCTTCAGAGGCAATCGAAGTTATTGCATTATCTTGACCATTTTTCCGATAAACAAATGCCTGATTGATTGTTTTGTTGGTCGTCGTAGATTTCATCGGCTGATTTTCTTTAACCAATAAATGCCACTGACTTTTAGCTACTCGACCGTCAGCCACGATCAAAGAGGTATCCACGATACTTGGACTATAGGTTGTTGTTTTCGTTGGTACAGGTATACGTTTAAACGAAATCTGATTGGGTGATTGAACAAAGCGTAACGTTCCGTCCCCTACTGAGATCGAATTTGCAGTATTTTGGGGTGTAATTGCTGTGTTACCGCCGTCGGATCCGCCAACAATACTAGAAAAAGGCAATGATTGTCCAGTCATATTTTGAGCGACCACTCCTGTATACTGCAATTTAAAACTCGTATTCGGCTGCGTAAAATTATTTACAGGAAGAGCATTTTGATAATACCAATACTGCATATTTAAATTAGAGTCTGTTAAAAGCTGCGTTCCTAATACGGGCGTTTGTGTCCCAGTATTCGAGGTTCTGATCAGTGTTACTGGACTTAGTTGTGTTAGTCCATTTGGAACATAAGCTTTTAACATCTGCTGACTCCATGTTGCAGGCTGATTTGTCAACGTTGTGGTTAATGTATAACGAATAGTTTGACCTGTAACAACAGAAGGTGCCACTTCCCAATTTCCTTGTGCATTTAATCTTTCGATCGTTTGTACAACTGAAATATTTGGTGCTAAATAAGGAACCGTTTGAGTGTAAATTGTACTTGTTACTAAAATTGATCCAGTTCGGTTACTTAATCCTTGGACCGATAAACTAAGTGCTTCTCCACCATTAAATGTTGGTACATTTGAAAATTGAAACGTGCCATTTGCATTTAGCGGTGTTGTGTACACCGTTCCTCCATTGATTTGCAGTGCGACTTGATAGGTCCCTGCAATCGTCTGTGCTGTGGTTCCTGAAAGCTGGGTAGTGCCTGGTGTCGCTGTAATAGACGTTACAGGCTGGATTGGCCAGCTCACTGCTTGTACGTTAGAAGGTAGACTTTGAATATAATTACTTGTTGTTTTTGATTGTGCAATTATAAGTGCTGAAACGCTATCGCCATACTGTAAAGCCGAAGCTAAAACAGTATTGAAGTTGCCTGAAGCATCAACTGGTATACTATTAATAATTATTGGTCCAGATGTTCCATCAGAACGGGTGATAGTCAACTGGACAGTATACGTATAACCACTATTTTGTACTTGCTGAATCTTGCCACTCACAGTCGTTTGTAAATTTAAAAGTGGACTATTTAAACTAGGGGCTGTAACATTTGGAACACCGCTTCCAATCGACATCGATGGCAAGGCAATCACGCCTGATTGTGAAACATTTCCTAAAACTAAATTTATAATATTTAGGCCATCTGTTGATGAACCAAATACTCCTTTAATAGGATAGTTTGTACCATTACTTGCTGGTGGAATCGTGATGCCATTTTGATACAGAATAGCTACATCAAAACTAAAGGTAACTGCCCAGCGGCTAAGTCCTAATAGACTCACAACGTTAGTTGGAAATGTTACATATACTGAATTATACGCACTACTGTAGCCCAAACTAATTCCATGGGTGGTATCATGAATATCATAGGATCTATTTCCAACTAATACAGCTGGAAGCGTCACTGTTCCTGTAAGTAACGACAAAAAAGTCTGTTGTTTTGCTGTACTGCCATTAATTTGATTTGCTATTTCCGCAGGTAATTGAAGCACGATCATCGGCTGACCGCCTAATGACAAATCTAAAGTTGGTGTATAAGTATAGGTCATAGTGATAATCGATTGTCCTGTTCCACCAGTTGAGTAGGTTCCACTAAGAGCACCTGACCCTACACTAACCAAGCGTTCTTGCATATCACTCGTCATCTCTGGTTGTCCCTGCTCTATTTCAGCTTGTACATTCTCTATTTCAGTTTCTGCAAAAGCTTGATGCACATCGATCTGTAGAACGCTAAATATCAATCCTACCAAAAATAGAAATAACCATCTCCGCTTCACTCTGACGCCCCCTATTAACTAGTGATTGTATTAGTAGATTCAATTTCCAATAGCATCAAATAATATAAAAATATAATTTAAAAATTATTTTATATAAAAAAACAGTTTTACTTCGTTACATTGATTTTATACTGTGGTTATCATAAAGTAAAATATTTGAGATCGCTATTTTTAGAAGGATCAATTCTAAAAACTGTCTATTCATAAATCAATTAAACATAAGAATTCTCGTCTCCTCTATTTTAAATTCTCAAAAACTTCATTAAAATGCTAAATATTTGAGAATTTAAAACAAAAGTGCTATTATACTATTGTTCTTAGTTTTTTCATATTGTGTTTCCCTTCATATAGTGTGTGTATGAAGGGTTTATTTTTGTGTTCAGATTTAAGCAATAAAAAAAGAACCCTTAGTTTTAAGGATTCTTGGACTTTATTACTCGCCTAAATCAACGTTATGATAAACTTTTTGAACATCATCAAGATCTTCTAAAACATCAATCATTTGTTCAAATTTTTCTAAGTCTTCTCCAGTTAATTCTACATCATTTTGTGCAATCATTTCTAATTCCGCTACTGAAAACTCTTCAATAGCTTTTTCTTTTAGCGCTTCTTGCACTGCATGTAAATCTTCTGGCTCTGTATAGACAATGATTTGACCTTCTTCTTCAGTAACATCACGGACATCAATGTCTTTTTCCATCAAATATTCAAGAATTTCATCCGCATCATCACCTGCAAAACCAATCACGCCTGTATGATCGAACATATACGCTACAGCACCACTGACACCCATATTTCCGCCATTTTTACCAAATGCCGCACGGACATCTGAAGCTGTACGATTCACATTATTTGTCAAGGCATCAACGATGACCATTGAGCCGTTTGGACCAAATCCTTCATAACGTAATTCAGAATATTGTTCATCGCCTGAACCTTTGGCTTTTTCGATTGCACGATCGATGATATGTTTTGGAACATTATATGTTTTTGCGCGCTCGATCACAAACCGTAATTTTTGATTTGCTTGAGGGTCAGGATCACCCGATTTCGCTGCTACGTAAATCTCAATTCCGAATTTTGCATAAACTCGGCTGTTATTTGCGTCTTTGGCAGCTTTTTTCTCTTTAATATTTGCCCACTTACGACCCATATTCTCACTTCGCTTTCAATTATTATTGTTATTTTGATTGTAGTGCCCTATCCATTATACTTGCCAAACGAACTTTTGTTAAGTGTTTTTTGCTTTTAGGAGATACGAATCGGAAAACGGCCAAAACTTTGTTCTAAGATCCGCTCATCACCTAACAGATATATTTGATTACTCTTAATATCTAACGCTAGCTGAGACTTTAAATTTTTGGATACTTTTGTGATCAAAGGCAATGCTAGATTTTTTTTCTCTTCGCGCAAAAAACGTTGTCCTTGTTCTGTGAAGCCCAGAACTTGTAAATGACTATGCTTCCAAGAATTTGCTATTTCTTGTTGTTTGACATTAGTCAAAATGTACGTTGCTAATCTTTGAAGACGTGTCCACGTATAACGTTTTGTTTTTGCTTGTTCCATAAACGTTCGGAAAGAATCTGAAACTTTAGCTGCTTCTTGCAAACGATATTCGATTCCTTCTTTCATTTGGTAAATTTCTTGTAATTCTGCGATCGAACTGCTGATTAATTTATATTTTAACAAGGGCCAATAATCTTCCCAAGAAACGGTCGGTGAATTTGCTAAATCGATTGCCACTTCTTCTGGAAGCACTTGTTTGATTTGAGCTAATTCATCGGAGAAAACAGCTTTCCTAATTGCAGTAGCACTGGCAAAATTTTGATAGATGTTGGTATCATGATAACCCGCTTGCTCTCGTTTCAAAGGATATAACTTCATCGGCTTTTCATAATTTGCATTCTCTTTAGCATAACTCAATCCTAATATATGATTAGGTGAAGAAAAGTCTAAGCCACTATTTGGATAAAGTGCGCGAAAGACTTCTGTCATTTGCTGCGGATAACTCATACCGTTATTTTTAATTATTTGATACTGTTGATTGATTTCAATCTGATGCTTTTTCACAAAATGTCCAAACTGTTCGTAATCCATCTCTGATTGATTATCCGTACCAAAACATAAGGCTTCACAATGTAGAGCATGAAGCAATTTGACTCCACCTGCAGCAAAATAATCAGCAGATTGTACAGCATAAGCGAAGGGTAATTCAATTACCAAATCGACACCATGATTCAAGGCTTCTTTGGCTCGTGTCCACTTGTCTATAATCGCAGGTTCGCCTCGTTGTAAGAAATTCCCACTCATCACAGCAATCACAACCTCTGCGCCACTCATTTCTCGTGCCATTTTTGCATGGTACTGATGCCCATTATGAAAAGGATTGTATTCAACAATAATCCCGCAGCTTTTCATCTTTTTTCTCCTTCATCTAGATCATTTCTATTTGTACTCCATCTTACCACGTTTATTTTGGTACGGAAACAAAATAAAAATGAGCGGCCAGATTTTGCGCCACTCATTTCTTTGATTATTTTTTACAAACAAAAAACCAGCGTTTGCTTTCTTCTGTTGGTGCGTCATCGGTAAAATCAGCATAGACTGTAACGTCCATAAAACCAGCACTTTCCAGCATCATCAAGTAGTTTTCCATTGTATAGGTACGTTCTTGATGCAGTTCATCTTGTCGAATGAACACTTCGTCATTTCCATGCTCTTTCACAAAAAACGTTAGAAAATGTTCAATACTATGATCTTTTTCTCCAGGATAGCTATCCCACAAAAAGGCAAATTCTTCTGTTTGGTAATGATAACTATACTCTGGAAACACCTTATCCACTTGATAGATAGAATGGACATCAAAGATAAAGACACCCTCTTCTTCCAAAGCCTGATAGACATCATCAAACACTTGTTGGACTTCTTGACGATTTGCCATGTAACAAAGTGAATCAGAAAAACAAGTAATGGCATGGTACTGACCCATTTCAGATAAATCCATCATATTCCCTTGGACAAATTGAACGTAGACCTCTTCTTCCGCTGCTCGTTTACTGGCCATCATCAACATTTCTTCTGACAAATCTAGGGCCGTAACAGTGAAGCCAGCTTTAGCAAAATTCACAGCTAAAGCCCCAGTACCACAAGCCATTTCTAAAACATCCATTTTACCTTCTGGTAAGTGACGCTTAGAAAACTCCAGCCACTGATCATAGAGACTATCATCCATTACTTCATCGTAAACAAAAGCAAATGTTTCATAAGCCATCTTACTCGACCCAAGCGTGAAGATCGACCATTGGCGCATCCGACCAAAGCTTCTCTAAGTTATAAAAGCCGCGCTCTGCTGATTGGAATACATGAACAATGATATCGCCTAAATCGATCAGTACCCACTTGCCGCCATCTTTTCCTTCAATTCGTTTCACTTCTACGTTTGCTTCTTCTTCTTTTTCAATAATTTCTTCCACAATGGCATTGATTTGACGTTCACTTGTTGCTTGGCAAATCATAAAGTAATCTGCTAAAAGTGAAATTTCATGCACATCTAAAGCGACAATTTCCTCTGCTCTTTTTGAATCAGCTGCTTTTACAGCGATTTCTAAAATCTGTTGACTATCTATGATGGTTTCCTCCCATTATTTAATTAAAGTTTTTATTTTTTCTGTCAGTGCTGAACAAGCTCAGCCTGCTTTTCTTTGATCCAGCTTCTCAAAGCAGCTCTTGAGGAAATTAGACAATCTTCACATGGAACAAGAAACGTTCCATATTCAGATTCCTAAATTTCTAAAGAGCTAAACGCTTTGCTTAGCTTTTCTTTGATCCAGCTTCTTGAACTAACACTTCGGAAAAAAGATGAATTCTATTAGCGACAAATAGCGTCACGAATAGTATTCTCTATTTTTCTGTCAGTGCTGAACGAGTTCAATCAGCTTTTCTTACTACCCAATAATTATATGTTTCAATTGTTTTGGGATAAATTTTATGTTCTTGTTCAATAAGATGCAGCAATGTATGTTTTGTTTCATATGCAACAGCTTCATCTAAATCAACTAAAGCCAATTTCCGTGCTTCTTTTACGCCAGGAAAATTTCGGCCTGGTTCGATATAATCAGCAACATAAATGATTTTATCTAATAAGCTCATTTTAGCGGCACCTGTCGTATGTAGACGAATCGCTTCTAAAATCTCTTCGTCATCTATACCTAGTTCCCTTTGAACCATACTGGCGCCAACAAGTCCGTGCCAAATTGGATTGCCATAATTCAGCAAATCCTGATCATAGCCGTCTCGTTTGATAATCAATTCAAACTCTTCATCAGGACGTTCTTTGGCGTAATCGTGAGTCAATGCTGCAATACTTGCCTTTTCTTCAGAAACACCGTATTTAGCCGCTAAAGCTACAGCCATTTCTTCCACACCTAAAACATGTTGAAAGCGCCGTTCACTCATATGCATCTGAACTTCCTGCATCAATTCTTCGCGTTTAAACGTCGTATATTTTCCGCTAAAATCCATCTACATACAGCTCCTTCTCTTCTATATAGTGTATCACACTATCAGGCAATAAGTAGCGCGTAGAACAACCATTTTTGATTTTTTCTCGAATCAGTGTTGAGCTAATATCCATTTGAGGCACATCCACCCAAATAATTGGATACGGTGTAACAGTTCCGTAATGCGGACGACGAATTCCTACAAAATTAGTCAATGTCAACAATTCATCGATTTTATACCACTTTGGTAAATATTCTACCATGTCTCCGCCAATGATAAAATAGTAATCTGTATCTGGATTGTTTTGTGTTAAAGCCTTCATCGTGTCATAGGTATAACTTTTTCCCTTACGGAACAACTCAATGGGCTCAACCGCTAAATTATGATTGTCAGCAATCGCAAGTTCCAACATTGCTAACCGGTGTTTACTATCGATCGTCTTTTTTTCATCTACATGAGGCGGTAAATAAGTAGGCATCAAATAGACTTTGTCCAACCCAAGCTGTTGTTGCACTTGGTCAGCCATCACTAAATGAGCCAAATGAACCGGATTAAAATTCCCGCCTAAAATTCCTACCTGTTTACGCTTTTGAAAAAGCTCTGCTTCTTCCACAACTACTTCTGCTTTTAATGCTGCATTCGTATTTGTCCCCATTTTTCCTACCTCCAAGTTTTAAATTGCTTTAACTTCTTTAGAGATTTTTTGATATTTTTCGTTAGATGATGGTTTAAATAAAACTAATACACGGCCGATGATTTGGACGATATCACAATGAATATCTGCTTTTAACGCTTGTGCTACATCTTCAGCAATCTCATCGGTATTTTGTAGCAATGTGACTTTGATCAATTCACGTTTTTCCAATGCTTCGTTGATCTGTACCACCATCGCAGAATTCAAGCCGCCCTTACCAATTTGAAAAATCGGTTGTAAATGGTGCGCTTGACTACGTAAAAAACGCTTTTGTTTTCCTCTTAAATCCACTAATTTTCCTTCTCTCTGTTCTCACTTATAATTAAATCAATGCTTTTCTTCTTAAAACATCCACGCCTTTAGGTGCCCAACCAGCAACGACACATGGTTCTGTTACCGTGATCCAGCCAAGTCCAGCAAATACGATATCTGTTTTTTCTTTGATCGAAAACTCAAAACGAACCAACTCAGGAAATTCTGCGACTTCATCTGGACGTGGCGGTTGTAATAATCCACCCACATGTTTTTCATAAAAAGCATCTGCGGTAGCTGATTTAGTACGGTGAATTGATAAGTCATTTGATACATAGGCAATAAATGAACTACGTTCCCCTTGAACAAAATCAAATCGAGCTAAGCCACCTAAAAATAAGGTTTGTTCAGCATTCAACTGATATACTTTTGGTTTGATTTCTTTTTGCGGTGCAATGATTTTTAAATCTTTTTTACCTAGATAATGCGCCATTTGATGACGATGAATGATCCCTGGTGTGTCAATCAAGAAATGTCCGTCATCCAAAGGAATTTCAATTTTATCTAATGTCGTTCCTGGAAATTGCGACGTTGTGATAACATCTTGAACACCAGCAGTCTGCTTAATGATTTGATTGATCAATGTTGATTTTCCAACATTTGTTACCCCAACCACATAAACATCCTTACCATCACGATATTTTTCGATCGTTTCAAGCAAGTTTTCCATTTCTTGAGGTTTCTTCGCACTAGTCAGTAAAACATCAACAGGACGTAAGCCTTCTTCATGCGCACGCTCTCTCATCCATTGGATCATTTTGGGTTTCTTTAATGATTTTGGGAGAATATCGACTTTATTTCCTACCATCAATACTGGATTATCCCCAATAAAACGGTGCAGTCCTGGAATCAATGAACCATTAAAATCAAAAATATCGACAACATTCACGATCAACGCGTCTTCTTTACCCAGTTCATTTAATAACCGTAAAAAATCATCGTCTGTCAAATGAACATCCTGAATGTCATTGTAATGTCTTAAACGAAAACAGCGTTGGCAATAAACTTCCCCTGTCTCCATCCCTTTCTCAAAAGCAGCCTTTGGCGTATAGCCCAATTCATTTGGGTGCTCTGTTTGAATGATTGCACCGCAACCGATGCAATGAATCGCTTCTTGCTCGCTCATTCTAGTCCGCCTTTCCATATCATATCTGGATGTTTCTTCCCTAAATGTTTCATGATTTTTCGTTCAAAAAATCGATTGATTCTTGTATTCCATCCATCCGTGTCAACAATCGGACGAACTAAAATATTTCTAATTCCTGCAGCATTTGCCCCTCGAATATCAGTCATGATCTGATCGCCGACCATCACTAACTCTTCTGGTTTCATTTTTAATTTTTTCTCTGCTTCTCGGAATCCTCTTGTCGAAGGTTTCAAGGCTCTAGATACATATTCTAGATCAAATTTTTCTACTGCGCGTTTTATGCGGCTGGATTTATTATTTGAAACGACCACAACTGGAATCCCGGCATTTTTCATTTCCAGAATCCATGTCAGTAATTCTTCGGTCCCGTCTGGATTATCCCAAGCAATCAAGGTATTGTCCAAATCGGTCAACACGGCTTTGATCCCTAATTTTTTTAATTGGTTCGGTGTGATTTTATAAATCGCATCGACCATCCAAGTTGGTTTAAATTTTGAAAACATAGGAACTCCTCTCATCTCCACGATGAACTTTTTCATAGTGAAAGGAGTACTAAGCTAGCACTCCTCCAATTTGTATTATACTGCATTTTACCAAAAAATTCTATAAATGCTCATCATAAGTTTTCATAAGATTCGATGACAATCATGTAACATAAGTAAACATGATTATGTCTCTTTCCTAAGTTGTGTGATAAACTTTTTTAAACAAATGAAATGAGGGAATGCAATGACCGTTATAATAGAAAAAGCGTCGATCAATCTGTTTGTCCCAGATACGGAAGAAGCAATGAACCTTTATGAAACAATATTTGATGCAAAAAAACTAGAATTATCGGTTACAAAAGAAATGAAATCAGGTCGTTTTAGCCTTGGAGAAAGTCTCTTTGCTTTAGCCGATGAACAACCAGAAAATGGCGGAAAATCACCTTTGACCTTAAAAGGAACGCCACTTTGTATCCAATTGATCTGTAATAATGTAGAAGAACTTGTTGAAAAAACATTAGCTTCAGGCTGTACTCTGGAAATGCCTATCACTGTCGTGCCACATAAATTTAAAGTAGCAAATATCAAAGATCCGTTTGGTTTTGTTTGGTCGATTTCAGAGGTTTACACGGATTGATAAGTAAAAAAAATGGAACTAGCACATTTTGGCTTGTTCCATTTTTTTACGGTTCTATAATATATTGTGTTGG